>NZ_DASWOM010000079.1:0-31939 GCF_036398755.1 Acerihabitans sp.
GCGCCCCCTCTCTATCCCCTAACACCGACCCTATAAGCGTGCTTTTTTGATCTGGCGCGAGGGATTGCGCTTTTTTTACGCCGGTTGATTTCTTTTCCCCGCGCGATACCTGATAATACCGCCCCGGTTGCCATCGGGATATCAGGAGACGATATGTTTTATCCCCTCATCAAGCAGGCTTTATTTCAGCTCGATCCAGAGCGTGCCCATGAATTAACCTTCCAGCAGTTGCGCCGTATTAGCGGCACGCCGCTTGAATTCCTGGTACGCCAGTCGCTGCCGACCAAAACGGTCAATTGTATGGGGATAGCGTTTAAAAATCCGCTGGGACTGGCCGCCGGCCTGGATAAAGACGGTGATTGCATCGACGCGCTCGGCGCCATGGGCTTTGGTTTTATTGAGGTGGGGACGGTAACGCCGCTGCCGCAGCCCGGCAACGATAAACCGCGCCTGTTCCGGCTACTTGAGGCGGAAGGGCTGATTAACCGGATGGGATTTAACAACAAGGGTGTCGATTATCTGGTCGAAAACGTCAAGAAATCCCATTTTGGCGGGGTATTGGGGATCAATATCGGCAAGAACAAGGCGACGCCGGTGGAGCAGGGCAAGCAGGATTACCTGCTGTGCATGGATAAGATATATCCTTATGCGGGCTATATAGCGATAAACATTTCATCCCCCAATACCCCCGGGCTGCGCACACTGCAATTCGGTGAAGCGCTAGACGATTTATTGCTGGCGATTAAGAATAAGCAGGCGGATCTGCAAAAGTACCATCACAAATATGTTCCGGTCGCGGTTAAAATAGCCCCCGACCTGACCGATGAAGAACTGGCGCAGGTTGCCGATAGCCTGGTGCGGCATAATATCGACGGCGTTATCGCCACCAACACCACCACCGATCGGCATCTGGTCCAGGGCCTGAACCATTGCGGCCAGGCCGGTGGGTTAAGCGGTCGTCCTTTACAAGCCCGCAGCACCGAAGTTATCCGCCGCCTGGCAAAGGAATTAAACGGTAAATTACCGATAATCGGGGTGGGAGGAATTGATTCCCTCGTCGCCGCAAGGGAAAAGATGGACGCCGGCGCCGCGCTGATTCAAATATATTCCGGCTTTATTTTTCATGGTCCGCGCCTGATTAAAGACATTATTACTCATATTTGATCATTTTTTTCTAATTAATCGGCTTGGGGGGTTTATTTATCCCCTTGGCTCGTTTATCTTTTATCCGTTTGCTGCTAACTTAATCTTTAGAATATTTTCTAAACGCTAAAATTCTTTGCAGAATATTTCATAATCGAAGGCGACGCGATGAAAGGACTTAAAGATGAAATTCACTCCCGGCGATAATTGGCGTTGGTTTTATGATGCCGAACATGATCGGATGATGCTGGATCTCGCTGATGGTATGATATTCCGCTCACGCTTTTGTGCTAAAACACTCACCCCCGATGCGTTCAGCGAAACGGTATTCTGCGTGGATGACGCCGCGCTCTATTTTACCTTGGCCGAAAAGTGCCGGGCTCTTCCGTTAAAGGAAGAACAGCAGGCGGAATTAATCCTCAATGCCTTGGTGGCGCTGCGCTTCCTTAAGCCGCTGATGCCGAAGAGCTGGCACTTCAGGCCGCAGCCCACGCCGCTGAACTGGCATCCCGTCATGGGCGACGACGTACTGGTGCGCCTGAACGATAACGGTGAATACGCGCGGCTGCTGGTGGCGGAAGCGGGCGATAACGCCAGCCTGTGCGTGCTGGCGCAGCCGCAGCTCACCCTGGCGGCGCGCAAAATCGTGCTGGGTGATGCCATCAAAATCATGCATGACCGGCTGCTGCCTTACCCGCAGCAGACCGAAGTTCACTACGCCGCCGCGGTATAAAAGGCACGGCGCACGCCCCCGGTCCCAATGTTAACCGGGACGCCGCCGCGCCCTGCCAGTCAGACCGCGTTAGCCGAGACGCAGGTCGCTTTTGGGGATGCAGCTGCAGGTCAATACCTGGCCGGGCTCCTCAATGGCGCTGGCTTTAAGCGGCGCAACCTCGCCTTCAAGCAGCGTGACCTTGCAGGTGCCGCAAATCCCCGCCCGGCACGAATAGGGAATACGAATGCCCTGTTGCTCAAGCTGCTCCAGCAGGACCTGCTGGTTATTGCCGCTAAAGCGCCGACCCCGGTAGTCAATCATCACCCGCTTCTCGCCGTCGACCGGCGCCGCCAGCGCCTCGGTTACCGTACCGCCGCCGTAACGCCTGGGTTCCTGCTCCTCGAGTATCTCGATACTGTCGCCGGCGCGGATAATGCCGCTGGAACGGGCGATCAGGTTTTGGCCGAAGTCCACGTCGCCGTTGTCGGCGGTGCGGTAACCCTGCAAGGTGCGTAAAGGCTCCGCCGCCGGGTGCTTGCGCCCAAGCTCTACGCTCACGGTGGTAAGCACGCAGCGGCTACAAGGCTTGACCGACTCGAACTCAACGCCGCCGATGCGAATGCGCCGCCAGCGGTCCTCGGCATAGGGCGCGGCGCCCGCCGCTACCATATTGGGCCTGAACTGGGTGATAGTGATGCCGGCGGGACAGCGTTTCTGTAAATCCCTGAACGAAGCTTCACCGATCAGCAAAAAGGGAAACCCGTCGGCAAACGACAGCGGTATGCCGGGATAGGGTTTTACCCGCCGGTGGCTCCGTTCCCCGGTCCAGCGCAGCTGCGCCGCGCGACCTAAATAGCCGCTTAACCAGTTATTGATGGCCTCGGGTGCCACATACGCGGTAAAATGATTGCCCCAGACTTCGGTAGGGTGGCCGTCCGGCGTAAAGTCGGCAAAGCGCGCCAATACACTTTGTCCGTCCGGCGCGCTCAGGTGCAGGCCGTTTTGCACCATTACCGGGGTGAACCGGACCATTTGCGGGTATTGGCGCGCGGTAATAAAAGTGCCGTCAGGGTCGGTAACCATAAAAATCCGGTCAAAGGCCAGACCTTCGGCGCCCACCAGCGCATGGGATACCTGCAAACCGCGCATAGATTTCACCGGATGAATAAATAACCGCGATAAACTGACCACTCTGCCTCCCTGCCGGAACACTCTGCTGGGCCAACTTTATGACAATGGGCCGGGATTAGCTATAATGCCCAACGATTTTTCTTTTTGATGATAAGTGACCAGATGAACGCACTCTTTGCCAGCACGGCACAAGGTTTAGAAGAACTGTTAAAAAGCGAGCTGGAAGCGCTGGGTGCGCTCGATTGCAAAATAGCCCTGGGCGGAGTGCGCTTTCAAGGCGATGACCGGCTGCTGTACCAAAGCCTGCTCTGGAGCCGTCTGGCCTCGCGCATCCTGCTGCCGCTGACCGATTTCGACGTCTTCAGCGATGAGGATCTTTACCAGGGTGTGCGGGCGATTGACTGGCCGGCGATTTTTTCAGTGGATAAACGGTTTGCCGTGCATTTCAGCGGCACCAACGAGGCCATCCGCAACAGCCAGTACGGCACCCTGCGGGTGAAAGACGCCATCGTCGACAGTTTTACCGCCGCCCTGGATAAACGTCCGGACGTGGCCAAACAGCAGCCGGATATCCGCGTGCAGGTCTTTTTGCACCGGGATCATGCCGTCGTTTCGCTGGATCTGAGCGGCGGCGGGTTGCACCAGCGCGGCTACCGCGACGGCGCGGGCCAGGCGCCGCTGAAGGAAAACCTGGCGGCCGCCATTGTGCTGCGCTCCGGTTGGCAGACGGGCACGCCGTTGCTGGACCCGATGTGCGGTTCCGGCACCCTGCTGATTGAAGCGGCGCTGATGGCCGCCGACCGGGCGCCCGGCCTGCTGCGCCAGCAATGGGGATTTTACGGCTGGCTTGGCCATGACGAATCCCTGTGGCAAGAGGTCCTGGGCGCCGCCCGCGAGCGCGCCAGGGCGGGAACCGCCCAGGTGGCCTCGCGCTTTTTCGGTTCCGACAACGATGCGCGCGTGCTGGAAAAAGCGCGCGCCAATGCCCATCATGCCGGTATCGATTCGTTGATCTCCTTTACGGTCAATGATGTGGCCAATCTGGCCAACCCGCTGCCCGACGGCCCGGCCGGCACGGTTATCAGCAATCCTCCCTACGGCGAACGGCTGGAAAGCGAACCGGCGCTGATAGCGCTGTATAATCTGCTCGGACGCATCATGAAAAGCCGGTTCGGCGGCTGGCGGCTGTCTGTGTTCAGCGCGTCGCCGGTACTGTTAAGCGCGCTGCAGCTGCGCGCGGAGCGCTCGTTCAAAGCGAAAAACGGCCCGCTGGACTGCGAGCAGAAAAACTACCTGCTGGCGGATGAGCCGCATGCGGCGGCGGGCGCGCGGGATATCGCGCCCGATTTTGCCAATCGGCTGCGAAAAAATATCCGCGGCCTGGAAAAATGGGCCGCCAAACAGCATCTGGACTGTTATCGGCTTTATGACGCCGATTTGCCCGAATACAATGTCGCCATCGATCGCTACAGTTCATGGGTGGTGATCCAGGAATATGTGGCGCCCAAAACCATCGAACCGGAAAAAGCGCGCCAGCGGCTATACGATGCCATTTCGGCAACCCTGTCGGTACTGGACATCCCCGCCAGCCAACTGGTGGTCAAGGCCCGCGAGCGGCAGAAAGGCAAAAACCAGTATGAAAAGCTGGCGCAGAAAGGCGAATTTCTGCTGGTGGACGAATTTGACGCCAAGCTTTGGGTCAACCTGACCGATTATCTGGATACCGGTCTGTTCCTCGATAGCCGCATTGCGCGCAAAATGCTGGGCGAGATGAGCCGCGGCAAGGATTTCCTTAATCTGTTCGCCTACACCGGCAGCGCCAGCGTGCATGCCGGCATCGGCGGCGCGCGCAGCACCACCTCGGTGGATATGTCGCGCACCTATCTGGAGTGGGCGGAAAAAAACCTGCGCAGCAACGGACTGGTCGGCAAGCAACATCGCCTGATCCAGGCGGACTGCCTGTCCTGGCTCGAACTGTCGCAGGAAACCTTTGATCTGATTTTTATCGATCCGCCCACGTTCTCCAATTCAAAACGCATGTCCGAAAGTTTCGACGTGCAACGTGACCACCTGATGCTGATGAAAGATCTGAAAAGATTATTACGGCCGGGCGGCATCATGATGTTTTCCAATAATAAACGCGGTTTCCAATTGGATGCCGAAGGATTACAGGCGCTTAGCCTGAAGGCGCGGTCCATCACCGAGCAAACCCGCTCCCAGGACTTCGCCCGTAATCGCCATATTCACAACAGCTGGCTGATAAGCCATGCCGATCAGGATCAATAAACACCATGTCATTAATCAGTCTTTCCGGCGCCTGGCTATCGTTCAGCGATGCGCCGCTGCTGGATAATACCGAGCTGCACATAGAACGTAACGAACGTGTCTGCCTGGTTGGGCGCAACGGGGCGGGCAAGTCCACCCTGATGAAGATCCTCAGTAAAGAGGTGCCGCTGGACGACGGCCAGTTGATTTTCGAGCAGGATACCATCGTTGCCCGCCTGCAGCAGGATCCGCCGCGCAACGTGAGCGGCAGCGTCTATGATTTTGTCGCCGAAGGCGTGCAGGAGCAGGCGCAAACGCTCAAGGCCTACCATGCGGTTTCACATCTGGTGGAACAGGATCCCAGCGATAAAAACCTGATGGAAATGGGCCGGCTGCAGGAGATCCTGGATCACCAGAACCTGTGGCACCTGGAAAAACGTATCCATGAGGTGCTTGAACAGCTGGGCCTGACCGCCGATGCCGATCTGTCGTCCCTGTCGGGCGGCTGGCTGCGTAAAGCGGCGCTTGGCCGCGCCCTGGTTTGCGAACCGCAGGTTTTACTGCTGGATGAGCCGACCAACCATCTGGATATTGAAACCATCGATTGGCTGGAAATCTTTCTGAAAAGTTTCCCCGGCAGCATCATCTTTATTTCCCATGACCGTTCATTTATTCGCAATATGGCGACGCGCATTGTCGACCTGGATCGCGGCAAGCTGGTCTCCTGGCCGGGCAACTACGACAAATACCTTGAAGGCAAGGAAGAAGAGCTGCGGGTGCAGGAACTGCAAAACGCCGAGTTCGATAAAAAACTGGCGCAGGAAGAGGTATGGATCCGCCAGGGCATCAAGGCCAGGCGTACCCGTAACGAGGGCCGCGTGCGCGCGTTAAAGGCGCTGCGCAACGAAAGAAGCGAGCGGCGTGAAGTCATCGGCAGCGCCAAGATGCAGGTCGAGGAAGCCACCCGTTCGGGCAAGATTGTGTTTGAAATGGAAGACGTCAGCTATCGCCTGGCGGACAAGGTGCTGGTCAGCGGCTTCAGCGCCCAGGTACAGCGCGGCGATAAAATCGCCCTTATCGGCCCTAACGGCTGTGGTAAAACCACGCTGTTGAAACTGATGCTCGGCCAACTGCGGCCGGACAGCGGGCGCATCCACTGCGGCACCAAGCTGGAAGTGGCGTATTTCGACCAGCATCGCGCCGAACTGGATCCGGAACGCACGGTAATGGACAACCTGGCGGAAGGCAAACAGGAAGTGATGGTCAACGGCCGCTCGCGCCATGTGCTGGGGTATCTGCAGGATTTCCTGTTCCATCCCAAACGCGCCATGACGCCGGTAAAAGCCTTGTCGGGCGGCGAACGTAACCGCCTGCTGCTGGCCAAACTGTTCCTTAATCCCAGCAACCTGCTGATTCTCGATGAACCCACCAACGATCTGGACGTCGAGACCCTGGAACTGTTGGAAGAGATGATCGACGGCTACCAGGGTACCGTGCTGCTGGTCAGCCATGACCGCCAGTTCGTGGACAATTCGGTGACCGAGTGCTGGATTTTCGAGGGTGAAGGGCGGATCAGCAGCTTCGTCGGCGGTTATTTCGATGCGCAGAACCAGCGCCGCAATATGCGCTCGCTGCGTACCGCGCCGGCGCCCACCGAAAAAATTCGCGCCGCCGATGCGCAGAAGCCGCTTAATGCCAAGCGCGCCACCAGCAAATTAAGCTATAACTTGCAGCGCGAGCTGGAGGTATTGCCGCAGGAGATAGAACGCCTGGAGCAGGAAATCAATACATTGCAGGCGCAAATGGCGCATGCGGATTTTTTCAGCCAGCCTCACGAAACGACCCAGGCGGTCATCACGCGCATGGCCGGCGCGGAACAATCGCTGGAAACCGCCTTCGCCCGCTGGGAAGAGCTGGAAGCATTAAAAAACGGTCCTAAAGAGTGACATGAACCCGAGCGGGAGGGATGGGGATCCCGTTCGGGCCGCTTAACGGCATCAGGACAACAAGGAGGAAAGCATGTGTTCTGCCGTCCATCACCCGAAATACGTGCTTTGCCCACATTGCGATCTCCTGGTGGTCCTGCCGGCGTTAACCGACGGCCAGAAAGGGGTCTGTCCCCGCTGCGGCAACACGCTGATAAGCCGCTGGTCCCATCCACGCACCCAGCCGGTGATGTTTGCCATCAGCGCGTTGATTATGCTGGTGCTGGCCAATCTGTTTCCGTTCGTGAATATGAAAGTGTCCGGCATGGGGCGCGAGATTACCCTGCCGCAGATCCCCGGCATCATGGTGGCGGATCATTTTTCCAGCCTGGCCAGCCTGTTCCTGCTGTTCGTCCAGCTGATCCCCGCCGTTTGCATGATGGCTATCATCCTGCTGTGCTTTGAGTTCCGCCTGTCGTTTCGCCTGAAGGCCTTTATGGCGAAAGCCTTGTTTGCCCTGCGCGCCTGGGGCATGGCGGAAATATTCCTGGCGGGCGTGCTGGTCAGCTTCGTCAAGCTGATGGCCTACGGCGACATCGGCATCGGCATCAGCTTCCTGCCGTTTTGCCTGTTCTGCCTGCTGCAGCAACGGGCATTCCAGTGCATCGACCAGCGCTGGCTTTGGGATAATATCATGCCGGCGCGATCGCCGGTAACCGAGCTGCGCCCCGGCATCGGCGGATTAGTGCAAGGCATCCGCGCCTGCAGTTGCTGTACCCTGATCCTGCCGGCGGGACTGCATAACTGCCCCCGCTGCCATACCCATGAACGCGCCAGGCGGCATAACAGCCTGCAATGGACCATGGCGTTGCTTATCACCTCCATCATGCTGTATATCCCGGCCAATATCCTGCCGATCATGATAACCGAAGGTTTAGGCAGTAAACTCAACTCGACGATCATTGCCGGGGTGATCCTGTTATGGGACGACGGCTCCTACCCGGTGGCGATGGTGATTTTTATCGCCAGCATCATGGTGCCGACCCTGAAAATGATTGCCCTGGCCTGGCTATGCTGGGACGCGCGCCGCGAGGAAGCCCGGGTCGATAGCGAACGGATGCATTTTCTTTATGAAATCGTGGAATTTGTCGGCCGCTGGTCGATGATTGATGTATTTGTGATAGCGGTACTCTCCGGACTGGTGAGAATGGGGCAACTGATGAGTATCACACCGGGCATCGGCGCGGTGTTATTTGCCATGGTGGTGATGATAACCATGGTTGCCGCGCAGATGTTCGACCCGCGACTGATTTGGGACCGGGCAGAAAGAAAAATACCAAAGGAGTCTTCCGTTGACGGAAAATAAATACGACGTCGCCCAGGTCGAGAAAATCAAGCGCTGGTCGCCGGTGTGGATCATTCCAATCGTGACGGTGCTGATTGGCGCCTGGATCCTCTATTACCACTTTAGCCATCAGGGCAAGGTCATCACCCTTATCACCACCAGCGCCGAAGGCATCGAGGCCGGGAAAACCGCCATTAAAAGCCGCAGCGTGGACGTCGGCATGGTGGAAAGCGTAGTGTTAAGCGATAACCTGCGGCAGGTTGAAATAAAAGCCCGTATCAACAACGGCATGGAAAAGCTGCTGCGAAAAGATTCCGCGTTTTGGGTGGTGAAGCCGCAGATCGGCCGGGAGGGTATTTCCGGGCTGGGCACCCTGCTTTCCGGGGCGTATATCCAGCTACAGCCAGGCGCCGACGGCGAGGAGGTTAATGCCTTCACCCTGCTGGATGCGCCGCCGCTGGCCTCGCCGGATGCCAAGGGCATCCGCGTCGAGCTCGACAGCGATCAATCCGGGCAGCTGAATGCCGGTGATCCGGTGCTGTTCCGCGGTTTCAGGGTCGGCACGGTGCAGACCAGCCACTTCGATCCGGCGCGGCGCAAAATGCGTTACCAGCTGTTTATCAGCGCGCCCTACGACAGCCTGGTGACCACCAACGTGCGCTTCTGGAAAGACAGCGGCGTGGCCTTTGATATGTCGGCCCAGGGTATGCGGGTGGAAATGGGATCGCTGACCACCCTGTTCAGCGGCGGCGTCAGTTTTGACGTGCCCACCGGCTGGGATTTGGGCGAACAAGCCAATGAACATCAGGATTACCAACTGTTTGATAATAAAAACAGTATCGCCGATTCGTTATACACCGTGCATAAAGATTACCTGCTGTTTTTCAATGATTCCGTGCGCGGCCTGCTGCCCGGCGCGCCGGTCGAGTTTCGCGGCATCCGCCTGGGTACCGTGGCCCAGGTGCCTTTCCTGCAAACCGCCTTTAAACAGGCTATCGACGATAATTACCAGATACCGGTGCTGATCCGCATCGAACCGGACCGTCTGGCCGGCAAGCTGGGCGATAACTTTGATTTGGAGACACGGATAAAACAGGCCGGGGATCACGGCCTGCGCGCCTCGCTAAAAAGCGCCAGCCTGCTGACCGGCTCGCTGTTTGTCGACCTTGATTTTTATCCGCAGGCCAAGCCCTGGGACGACGAGAGGGTGGTAAACGGTTATCCGGTGCTGCCGACCACCAGCGGCGGCCTGGTGCAGATCCAGCAAAAGCTGATGATGACGCTTGATAAGATCAACGGCCTGCCGCTCAATCCGATGCTTACCGAAGCCACCAGCACCCTGGCGCAAAGCCAGAGCACCCTGCGCGAGCTGCAAAAAACCCTGAAATCGGTGAATAAAATCACGGAAAGCCAGTCGATGCAGCAGTTGCCGCAGGACATGCAGCGCACCCTGCGCGAGCTGAACAGCAGCATGAAAGGGTTCCAGCCCGGCTCACCGGCCTACAATAAAATGGTGGACAATATGCAACGACTCGATCAGGTCCTGCGGGAACTGCAACCGGTACTGCGCACGCTGAACAACAAGAGCAACGCGTTGGTGTTCCAGGCCGACAACGGCAACGATCCGCAGCCGAAGAGGGCGAAATGATGAATAAAGGGATCCTGCTGGCGCTGGTTATGTTGCTGGCCGCCTGCGGCGGTAATAACGATAAGCATTACTACCAGTTGCCGGTTGCGGCGCAGGAAAACGCCGGGCAGCCCCTGCCGTCCGCCGGCGGCACGCGGCATATATGGCTTTCCCGGGTGAACGTATCGGATTACCTGGCCGGCGGCGGCTTGGTGTACCAGCAAAGCGACGTGCGTTATGTCACCGCCAGCAATAACCTGTGGGCCAGCCCTCTCGAGCAGCAGCTGCGCCAGACCATGGTCGCCCATTTAAGCAACCGGCTCCCGGGCGCGCTGGTTTCCGCCAGTCCGGCGCAGGGAGAACAGGACCAACTGGAATTCAGCGTCACCGGTTTTCACGGCCGTTATGATGGACGCGCGGTTATCCAGGGCGAATGGCAGCTAACGCACGACGAGCAGGTCACCCGTTATCCTTTTAACCTGGTGCTGAAGCAGGATAAGGACGGTTATGACGCGCTGGTCCGGACGTTGGCGCAAGGCTGGCAGCAAATCGGCCAGGCGGCGGCGGGGCGAATTTCAACGCTGCCTTAATAACAAAATATTCTAAAAATAACGCGCGCCGATCCCGGCCAAGATAATTCAGTGGCCTGGGTGCGTTGTTTGACCGGTTTTCAGCGACTTAAGCGGCTATTGCCTTCCACCCGACAGGTCAAAATGCGTTCATTATGCATTTATAATATGACCCTTTTGTGAAATGCTGCGTTGATTTTTTACTCTTTTCTCGTTAAAGATAAAGGGTAATCGCAGAAATGTGATTACCGTTTTCTTTCCACCAAACAAGATGAGGGAAACACGGCATGAAGAGACAAAAACGAGATCGCCTTGAACGCGCGCACTCACGTGGTTATCAAGCGGGATTATCCGGACGCTCGAGTGAAATATGTCCTTTTCAGTCCTTGGATGCACGGTCTCACTGGTTGGGAGGTTGGCGAAAAGCCATGGAGGACAGGTCGGTGACGTTATAAGCCGCTTGTCAGCAAAGGAATTGACCTCCGCTTTCGCGGAGGTTTCATTATCAGGCGTTCAGAACGCGCCGGTATCTTTAAACAGACCCACTTTCAGATCGCTGGCGGTATAGATCACCTGACCGTCGCACAGCATTTCGCCATCCGCAAGACCCATCACCAGACGGCGGTTCACCACGCGGCGGAAATGAATGCGGTAGGTCACAAGCTTAGCCACAGGCAAAACCTGGCCGGTAAACTTCACTTCACCCACGCCTAAGGCGCGCCCCTTGCCTTCGCCCCCCAGCCAGCCGAGATAAAAGCCCACCAGTTGCCACATGGCGTCAAGACCCAGGCAACCGGGCATAACCGGGTCGCCGATAAAATGGCAACCGAAGAACCACATATCGGGATGGATATCCAATTCGGCTTCAACGTAACCTTTATTATGGCTGCCGCCGTCTTCGGTCATCTTGACCACGCGGTCCATCATCAGCATATTCCCCGCGGGCAGCGGCGGGCCTTCTTTACCAAACAACTCCCCGCGGCTGCAGGCAATCAGGTCTTCTTTTGTATAAGCGTCGCGTTTATCTACCATGTTATCCAAACCTTTATCAATGAATCACGCACATTAACTAACTTCCATGCCCCGGACAAGCCCCATCAGCTCTGATTAAACCAGTTAAGCCAGCGAAATCCCCAGGGTAAGCGCAGGCGTTCATGCTGATTAATATAAGCGATACGCTCACGTATCGACGCAATCAAATTGGGTTTCTGCTCATGATCGTAAGGTATCCCGGTCAGTAGCTCCAACGCCTCATCAATGATCTCCACCGGCCAGATATGGAATTGATCGTTGCGCACCGCTTCGACCACGTCCTCATTCAGGCACAGGTGGCGCACATTGGCGGCGGGGATAATCACGCCATGTGTACCATCAAGTCCACGGCTTTCGCACAGGGCAAAGAATCCTTCAATCTTTTCATTCGCGCCGCCGATGGGCTGGACGCGGCCAAACTGATCCACCGAACCGGTAACGGCAATCTGCTGGACTATCGGTTTGCCTGACAGGGCGCTTATCAGGGCGCTCAATTCCGCCAGCGACGCGCTGTCGCCGTCCACCTCGCCATAGGACTGTTCAAATACCAGCGACGCGGAGAAGGGCAGCTGTTGGTCCAATTCCAGCGACGCCATCAGGAAGGCCTGCATAATCATCATGCCCTTGGCATGGAGATTACCGCCCAGCTCGGCCTTACGTTCAACATCGTTGATTTCGCCGTCGCCAAGGTGTACCACGCAACTGATGCGCGACGGTTCACCAAACGGCAGGGGATGGCCCGGAAAATCCAGGACCGACAGCGCGTTGACCTGGCCGACCATGGCGCCCTCGGTTTCGACCATGATCTGTCCTTCGGATATTTCATCCTGCATGCGCTCGGTAAGATAGCTTTCGCGCCAGATCCGCGTCCGGTTGCTATTATACAGGGCCTCCGCGCTGATGGCGCCCTGCTCGCTGTACAACACCGCTTCGCGAAAGCGCCGCGTCAGCCAGTGCGGGCACAGCGGGAGCTGGTACTGATCGCCGCTGTAGCGCACCGACTGCCTGACCATCTCCGGCCAGGCGTCCGGGGTCAGGGGAGGCAGCTTCAGGCCGCCCAGCAGGCTGTTTATGTAGCCGCACCAGTTTTGCATATCTTCCGGCGCCAGGATCTTCAGGTCTGACTCGAACTCGGCATACAACGCCAGCATGGTCAGGTCGGGTTCCAGATCGTTCAGATCGGCCAGCGACTCGCGATCGCCGATGATAAGCAGGCGCAGATCGAGCGGCATCGAGGGTATGGACACCGGCAGCGGACGGGTTTCATCCAATGCCAGCCAGTCGAAACGCTGCTGCAATATCATTTGCTTGAGACGCAGCCACATCAACGGCTGGCTGACCAGGGCCTTGGCACCCAGCACCAGTACCCCGCCGTTGGCTTCATGGATTTTACCCGGCTGTAAATCAAGCACGTCGCGGTAGCATCTGACGCAGCCGAACAATTGCTCATGTTCGATCCAGGACTGGTAAAGCCCCTTGGCCCGGCCGGCGAAATTATCCTCGCGCCGGGTGGCGGGCTGCACCGTCACGCCATTACCCGTAATCACATACCGGCTGCCGATAACGCCATCGCCCGGGGGCAAAAGCTGTTTAACCGTCTCGGTGATTAACTGGAAATATTCCTCATCTTCCTGCGCGGTGAGCAGCATAAAACGGCTCGGCGAGCGGGAGTGGCAAAATTGTGTCAGTCCGTCCATCAAACGTGGCTGCAGCACATCCATAGGTGCCGGCATTAGCTGGGAGGGTTGGGCGAACACCGCTTCGAAAGGCGAAAGCTCGGGAATTAAATATTTCCATTCTAATTGTTTAATGGTCAAGGTAATAGGTAACGTCGCTAAACAGGGAAACGGGGATTATACAAGAATTTCCCTGTCCGAGTCTCACGCATCTTGCATTCAGCGATGATTCAGCAAAACTTGCCACCGGTTGTGATTAAAAAACAGACAGAATAAAACGAATTTTAGGGATTTTGCGTGCGGAACTGCTATTATCAGGGCAACGTTACACGGTCACGGGTGGGCGAAATATGAAATACCAGCAGCTTGAGAACCTGGAAACCGGATGGAAATGGACCTATCTGGTAAAAAAACATCGTGAAGGTGAACGAATCACCCGGCATGAAGAAAACAGCGCGGCGGAGGAAGCCATTGCCGCCCTGGTGCTTTATGAGCATCAACCCGACAACATTATTCTCTGGATCCAGGAGAATATGAATCCGGCGCTCGACAATCGCATGAAGCAGACGATACGGGCAAGACGCAAACGTCATTTTAACGCTGAGCATCAACACACGCGCAAAAAATCCATCGATCTGGAATATCTGGTGTGGCAGCGTTTGGCGGCCCTGGCGCAGCGACGGGGTAAAACCCTGTCGGAAACCATTGTCAGCCTGCTCGAGGATGCGGAGCGCAAAGAGAAATACGCCACGCAGATGACTTCGCTGAAAGACGATTTAAAAGCGATCCTGGGGGAGGACAAGTAGTCGGGAAATAGTGGTACGGGCAATAAAAAACCCCGCAAGGCGGGGTTTTTTTATGAAGCTGACAACACTTAAGCCTGCGGCTGTGTTACCACTTCCTTGATACCCTTCACTTCGATTTCTACGCGACGATCCGGTGCCAGGCAGTTGATTAACGCTGCGCGTGGTTTCACGTTATCGCAAGTATTGCCGGTGACCGGGTTGGATTCACCCATGCCACGTGCGGAAATCTTGTCGGCGGGGATGCCCTTGGACACCAGGTAGCTTACTACGCTCTGCGCACGGGCCTGGGACAGTTTCTGGTTGTATTGGTCAGTACCGATACGGTCGGTAAAGCCCAGGACAACAACGGAGCCGTCTTTAGGATCCATCGAGCTCAACTGGGAATACAGTTGATCCAGCGCTTGCTGGCCTTCAGGTTTCAGCTGTGCCTTGTTAAAGGCAAACAGAACGTCTGAACGCAGGGTGAAGCGTTTGGTCTGGACAACAGGAGCCGGTGCGGCGGCAGGAGCCGGAGCAGGCGCAGCAACTTCATCTTGACCGAAACGGTAGGAAACACCCACGCTCACGAGAGCATTGTCAGGACGGGCGCCAACGGTACCGGCATCGCCGATGTTGTTGGTCCACTGGTATTCCAGACGGGTTGCCCAGTTTTTGGTGACTGCGTATTCCAGACCAGCGGCGGCCAACGGAGAAACGCCAGTGTCATTGTCGCTCAGGCGACCATTGGCTCCGTTACCGTAGTTGGCTTTGGAATCAGCACGCCATACCATACCACCCAGACGGGTATAAATGTCCAGGTCATCGTTCAGCGGGTAGCTCAGTTTAGTGGTCAACTGAATGCCCTGGGCTTTAAACGCACCGTTATCAACGCTGCCTTTGTATGCCATACGGCCCAGCCAATCATAACCCAGTTCAAACCCTAAATAAGGGTTAGCCTGGTAACCAACAAAAGCACCAGCGCCGATCTGCTCGTTACGGGTAGGGCCATTGCCGATACGGTTGTCGTAACCATTACCGTAGAACCCGGTATCGTGATACTGGGACCAGCCCAGTTTACCACCGGTGTACCAGGTGTTGTCTTTCGGAGCGGCTTGCGCTACGGTCGCGAAACCCGCCAGTGCCACTGCAAGTGCGATAGCTGTCTTTTTCATTTTTTGCGCCTCGTTATCATCCAAATAGGCAATGAGCTCTTAAAGCTAATTTAAATATTCCATTGCCAGTGTCCATGCTCTGGGTTTGTACATCGCCGTTAAAAGGCGTTATAGAGCAGCCCTGGCGAATTAAAGTCTACAACGAAGTGGGAAACTTACAAGTAAGATGTAGTAAGCCGCTAATAAAAAACAGCGTTTCATATAGGCTTGATTGATGATATCGGCGAGAAACTTGAAATCGCTTTACTGTCGGTTAAGGGCGGCGAACCGCGTATATACTGGATTGTTCTCAATTACAGGGGCGGAAATCACAGGTTTTAACGCCCCTAATGAGATTAATCTTAAATTTACTTAATGATACAAAGTAGAATGAATCTTTAAGCCTGAAAACTGTCCAGATTTCTGGCACACCTCATTTTGCGGGTACATAATGAACCCATAAGTGCCCCCGTGCTGCGCCGCGTCGCGCAGGCGAATCTTCTCATCCGCCGTTAATTCCGCCGGAAACCACCCCAAAATCACGCTGTAATTTCCCGTCCAGAGCGCTTTTTCCATGGCGGCAACGGTGTCGAACGCGGTGCGTTGACGCAGCTGTACCATTTTTTCCAGCGGCAGGCCGGACTGTTCGAGCCAGGGGCGGCTCAATCTGCGTGATGACGTAAGCCAGAGCAGCCAGCGCGACTGGGTGCCCAGCAGGCGCAGCAGCGGCAGCAGAATATGCCCGACAACCGGCTGATCCTCGACATAAACCACTTCGCTGATAAAACCCTGCTCCAGCGGGGCGGTCTGGTTGTCGATTGCCTGTTCACCCTGGTTACGCTGCGCCGGAGAAAAGTCGGCATGGTATTGAATCTGCATTTTGTGTCCGCCCCTGTGTAACTGTATATAAACACAGTATAGGGGTTTGGCGTGAAAATCAATCAAAAATTTAATGACCTTCGCAGAATTGCCACTTAATGGCCGCGGCGGCCGGATTAAGTTGAAAACCGCTGGGAAAATACCGTATTTTTATGGGCTGTTGCGAATTTTGAGTAAGGAATCTCGCGGTCCACAACAAGGAGAAGTTCATGGATATACTACATAACTGCCGGATTACACAGGCAAAAATTTGCTTTTCGCCCCTGGGTGATATCTCCACCCGTTCGCAATTCGGCGGGTACAGCATTGCCTCGGACAAGATCATGTTCGGCTTGATACTGGATGGCGAGCTGTATCTGCGGGGCACCCGCCAAAGCGAACATATCTACCTCAGGCAGGGGATGAACCGGCTGATATATACCAAACGGGGCCTGCCGGTAACGCTTAACTATTATCATGTGGATGAACGCCTGTGGGGAGACGCGCGCACCCTTCTTGAGCTGGCGCGCCATGCCGTCGACGAGGCCAGGCAGGAAACGTGCGATAAGGCAGCCCGTCCGCGGCTAAAGGATTTGCCCAATATCGGGCAGGGCATCGAGCGCCTGTTATGGAAAGCCGGCATCCAGGATATCGATGCGTTGCGCTACCACGGCGCCAAAAGCAGCTACCTGAAGCTTCGTAAAATCAAGAAAAACCTGAGCGTCACCGTGCTGCTCGCGCTGGAAGGGGCGCTCTCCGGCCGCCATTACGCCGCGTTGCCGCAGGGCCAGCGCAGCGAACTCCTGGACTGGTTTAAACATCTATCCTGCCGGTAGCAGCCGGTTATGCATGCCGCCGTTGCGGCGGCATGCAGCATCAGCCCTGTTTCTCGATATGCTGTTTGCGCGCAATCAGTTCCGGCAGCAGATCAAGCAACAGGCCGATCTGCTGTAAAACCAGCTGTTCCCTGGCCTCCGGATCCGGCAGCAGCCGCTGGATGCGCGCGATAAGCCGTTCCCGCTCCTGCTCCACCCGCTGCGCAAACTGTTCCTGGCATTGCAGCGCGTCGTCCACATAACAGGCGGCATCGTCCAGCACGCCCAGCATTAGCGGATCGGCAATCCGCTCCCGGTGCGCGCCCAGGGTAGAGATATAACTCAGGAAGGTGTGGTTCAGGCACAACAGGCGAAACGCCGATTCCAGCAATTCAGCCTGGGTCCGCGGCTCCGCCGCCATATTGGATACGACCGAGGCCAGCTCCGCGTCGCGGTTATGGGCATCCCGCCGCGCCACACGGTATTCCAGGCGGTTATCCTTGCCCTGGTGATACTGCACCAGAATGGCGTCAAGATAGCGGCAGTTGGCCGCGAGACTGTTATTCATGACCGCCGGCAGGCGGCGAAAACGCCAGTCCGGCCAGATAAAACTGACCGCCGCCCAGGCTATGGCGCAGCCGACGAAGGTGTCGAAGACCCGCGGCACCGCCACATCGAATCCCTCGCCAAGCAGGTTGAAACACAGCATTACCAGTAAGGTGATAAACATGGTCGCCTGGGCATACTGCACGTTGCGAAAGGCAAAGAACAGCGTGCCGCTGACCACGATCAGTATCAGTTGTCCTTCGATGGACGGGACAAAATAGAGGATTGGCAGGCCGATAAGGATGCCCGCCAGCGTGCCGATTATCCGCAACGCCAGCCGGCGGCGCGTCGCCTGGTAGTTGGGCTGGCAGACAAACAGGCTGGTCAGCAGGATCCAATAGCCATAACGCATCCCGCTGAGCTGGATAAAGGCATAACCGACGCACAATACCAGCGACATGCGCACGGCGTGGCGGAACAGCGCCGATTCCGGGCCCAGGTTACGGCTGATGCGCATGCGGATGTCGCTCCAGCCGGTCAGCTTATCATCGGCCAGGTTGTTCTCTTCCGGGCTATTGCGGGCAACCGCCTGTTCCGATTCAATAGTGGACAGCTGCGCGTCGATGGCGCGCAGGTTATTCAGCAAATGTTTCAGCGCCTTGACCTGCCCCGGCACCGCAACGCGGCCGATGGCGGCTTCCAGATGAAGGAAGGCGCGCTCGAAACGGCCGTCGTGCTGGTAGGTTTGATGCAGCAGGATCGATTGGGATAATGCCTCGCAGGCGCGCGCCTGCATCGCCAGCAACCGCTGGAAGCGAAACAGTACGTCGCTATAGCGTAGCTGTTCGCGCAGTTGCTGGTATTGCACATGGGAGGAGCTGGCCCGCTCGTGGATATCCTGCGCCACGAAATAATAATGCAGCGTACGCCGGGTGCCGCGCTGGCCGCGATCGCCGCGCAGACGGGTCAGTAGCGACGCCTTGGTTTGATTCAACGCCTGCACCAGGGCGCCGTTCGCCATCGCCACCTCGATAAGCGCGCTGTCGTCGGTTCCCTCGGTATCCGGGTCGAACAGATTGGCCTTGGCGTCAAGGTACTGCGCCAGGTGGCCATAACAGCGGGCCAGGTTATCCTGCAGCGGCCGGATGGGAAACAGCAGATGGCCGAACAGGGTCAGCAGGTTATACCAGATAGCGCCCGCCAGCAGCAACGCCGGCTGCATATACCAGGTCTGGTACATGGCGGCGCCCAGCATGGTATAAACGGCAATCAGCAGCGCGCCGAACGCGATGGTGGCATAACGCTGTCCCAGGGCGCCCAACAGGATGAACCCGCAGGTTGATCCGGCCAGGCCCAGTCCGAACAGCCAGGGATAAGGGAACAGCAGCTCTATCGACACCGCGGCGATAAAAAAACTCACCAGGGTGATCAGCAGGTTGCGCAACCGGCCGCTGAGGCGATCGTCGAGATCCGCCAGCGCCGCGGCCACCACGCCCAGGGTGAGCGGAATGGTCAGCGTCGCCATGCCCAGCCACCAGGGCAGCGCCGCCGCGCCGCCGAGGGCAATAAAAATCCGCAGGTTGTAGCGCCAGCGGCTGCTGAAGGCAAAACGCCGCAGGCCCGACGCTCGCGTCAGCACACTGTATCCCACATTACGTCCTTATGATGGCTTCAACGGTAGAAACGGCGGTCCGGATGCGCGCGCAGCTGTTCCGCAAACTCCACGGGAACCACACGGCGTCCCACCGGCCATAGGGCGATAACGGCCAGTTTGAAATTGGCGATCCCCGGTAAAATACCGATAATCGTCAGGCATTGCGCGATGCCGGTGAGGATATGCGACAGGCATAACCACCAACCGAACAGCACAAACCACACCACGTTGAGCAGCGTGCCGCCTGATGACAACACCGCGCTGCGGTTTTCCGGATACAGTTCATCCACATGCACCGAGGTATTGCCGAAGGGCAGCAGGGAAAGTTTGGTTATCTCCCAGCAGGAACGGGAAAAAGGCAGGCTGAATATCATTACCACGCTGAGCAGGGTGGCCAGCAGCCACGCCAGCGTGGTAAAAAAACCGCCTAAAAAAAAGTTCAGTATATTGAGTAATGTACGCATAGTCCCCAAAGTGTCAATTCACAGTTTTGTTATTAATATTGATTACCCATAAAGGATAACGGGTATTCTACCCTGATTTCCACGCTGGAGCAGAACAAGTTAAAATGGCTACACTACCTCCCGACGCATAAACGACACGGAACCCAGGCATACCTTATGGAACTGAAATCCACCTCGTTCGGCAAGCACCTTGCCCAGCATCCCTACAACCGGGTGCTGCTGCTGCATGCCGGCGTCGAGGTCAGCGGTGATAAGCATCAATACCTTATTCCATTCAATCAAATTGTTGCTATCCATTGCCGGCGGGGCATCGTCTGGGGTGAACTGGAGTTTGTACTGCCGGAAGAGAAAGTGGTGCGCCTGCACGGCACCGAATGGCAGGAAACGCAGCGCTTTCATCATTATCTGCAAAAGGCCTGGCAGGAATGGAGCCGGGAGATGAGCGAAATCTGCGCCACTGTCCTGCAACAGCAGATCACCGCCATTGAGCACACGACGGCGCGCGATAGCTGGTTTACGCTGCATCAACTGGCGGCATTGCAGGAAAGTATCCGGGAAGCCTTCGCCGCGCTGCCGCTGCCGGTAACGCGCCTGGAGGAGTTTGACGGCTGCCGCGAGAATTACCGTCTCTGCCTGCAGTGGCTGGAGCAGGGGCCGGCCAAGGTGTTGCAGCGCAACCAGCTATGGACCGATCAGATGCTGATTGCGCATCAGGATTTTTTCAATACCGTGGAAAGCTCGCCGCTTAACCTTGCCCAAAGCCGCGCCGTGATCAATGGCGAAAGCGCTTTACTGGTGCTGGCCGGCGCGGGCAGCGGCAAGACCTCGGTGCTGGTGGCGCGCGCCGGTTGGTTGATACGGCGCAAGGAAGCGCTGCCGGAACAGATCCTGATGCTGGCGTTCGGCCGGCAGGCGGCGCGGGAGATGGACGATCGTATCCGGTCGCGATTGCAGGTCGACGGGGTCAAGGCCTGGACCTTCCATGCCCTGGCGCTGTTCATCATCCGCCAGGGCAGCAAAAAATCCCCGGTCATCAGCGCGTTGGAATCCGATACCCTGGCGCGGCGCACATTGCTGGTTACCCATTGGCGGGAGCAGTGCGCGCAGAAAAAAGCGCAGGCGAAAGGCTGGCGACAATGGATCGTCGATGAGCTGGCGTGGGAAGTTCCCGAGGGTGATTTCTGGCGCGATGAGCGCCTGGCCCAACGCCTGGCGGTACGGATCGAGCGCTGGATTTCATTAATGAGAATGCACGGCGGCAGTCAGGCGCAAATGATTGAACAGGCGCCGGAGGACATTCGCGACCTGTTTACCAAACGTGTCCGGCTGCTGGCGCCGTTGTTAAAAGCCTGGAAGCAGGCGCTTAAGGACGAGGGGGCGGTCGATTTTTCCGGCCTGATCCACCAGGCGGTGGATATTCTGCAGAAAGGCCGCTTTATCAGTCCCTGGAAACATATCCTGGTGGACGAATACCAGGATATCTCCCCGCAGCGCGCGCGACTGCTGGATGCGCTGTACCAGCAAAATCGCCGGACGTCCCTGTTTGCCGTCGGCGATGACTGGCAGGCCATCTATCGTTTCAGCGGCGCCGAACTTGCCCTTACCACGTCATTTGTCGAACGCTTTGGCCAGGGGGCGCAGTGCGCTCTGGATACCACCTACCGCTTTAATCAACGTATCGGCGAAGTGGCCAATGCGTTCGTGCTGCAAAATCCCCATCAGCTGAAAAAACCGCTTAACAGCCTGTCCAAGGGGACGAAAAAATCGGTAATGATCCTGCCGGACGACGCCCTGGATGCGCTGCTGGATAAGCTCAGCGGCTACGCGCGCCGCGATGAGCGGATCCTGGTGCTGGCCCGCTATCACTACCTGCGCCCATCGCAGCTGGACAAAGCCGCCACCCGCTGGCCGCTGCTAAACCTCGATTTCATGACCTTCCATGGCAGCAAAGGGCAGGAGGCGGAGTATGTGATTATCATCGGACTGACGCAGGGCAAGGACGGATTTCCCGCGCCGGCGCGTGAATCGGTAATCGAGCAGGCGCTGTTGCCGCGGCCGGAAGCGTTTCCCGACGCCGAGGAACGGCGTTTGATGTATGTCGCGCTGACCAGGGCAAAAAACCAGGTATGGTTATTGGCGGATAATGAACAACCCTCGGTATTTATCGACGCGTTGGCGCGCCTGGGCGTGCCCTCGGCCAGAAAACCCTAGGCGCGGGCTGCGGATAACGCTTTGGCGCGGGCCGCCCGCGCCGTGCCTTATTGCAAACGTTCCGTCAGGTAACGCTGATAATCCGGGATCTCAATGGTGATTTCCCCTTTGAACAATGCCGAGCTGATAAGCAGGTCGGCGGTGGAACGGTTGGTGGCCACCGGGATATTCCATACCGTGGCCAGGCGCAGCAGCGCCTTGACGTCCGGGTCGTGCGGCACCGCGTTCAGCGGATCCCAGAAAAAAATCAGCACATCGATTTTACCTTCCGAAATCAGCGCGCCGACCTGTTGATCGCCGCCCATCGGGCCGCTGAGCATACTGTGCACCGGCAGGCCGGTATTGCGCTGTACCAGATTGCCGGTGGTGCCGGTAGCGTAGAGAATATGTTGTTCCAGCAGCGCCTTGTTAAGATCCACCCAGTTCAGCAGGGATTGTTTGCAGTGATCGTGCGCCACCAACGCAATATGCTTACGTACGGCGATGGTGCGGGTAATTGACTCCATTTCCTGTTCCTTCAATAAACTAGCCTGACTATAGACTACTGAAACTCTGTTTCACTGCAAAGCGATATACCCGCAATACCACAAAATAAACCTATGAGGGTGGGCTTAAAGGCGGCGTCGGATTTTGGTTGATATTATAACGACGCAGCGCGTCCATTAACGCCGCGCCGTCGGTGGGTAGACGGCTGAATACGGCCTCGACGGCGGCGCCGTTTTGATCAATCAGCCTGATAAACGGCTGACGGCTGAAACGTTCGCGTTCGGACTGCGTGGTTAATGCCGGCAGCAGGAAGGTTAATTGCCTGGCATCGCGGGTATGGAACTGGGCGACAATATAAGGAGAGGTATAGGTCTGCCGGTTTTCGCCGGCGCCGGACACTATCCGGCTGACGGTGAAGACCAACTGATGGCGGCCAGACTCCAGTTCCAGGCTGTCAGCGCCGCGCAACAGGGAGCTGCCCAGCGGAGCGCCGTCGACAATCAATAACTCCATCTCCTCGGGCAAACGCAGCGTTGTCGCCAGGGCGGGGCGGCTGGAAAACAGGCCTATCCCAATGATCAGGGCGATGAGGAAATGCATTGTCACTCCTTGGAACAGATTTTTCTTATTATAAATTAATAATAAATTGAAATAATTATCGCATAATAATATTTTTGAATCATTTAGTCACACTTATTTTTATTTTGAAATCATTATAACTGTTCCAATCGTCAAATTTCTTGTGCCTTGGTATACACTTAACTTAATAATTACAACCGGAGAAGGGCCATGACCGATAGTGATATTGCCGATATTCTGACTTCCGTGAAGACCATCGCGTTGGTGGGCGCCAGTGATAATCCCGCCCGTGCCAGCCACGGCGTCATGGCGTATTTGCTTGAGCAGGGTTATCAGGTGTTTCCGGTTAATCCAACGCTTGCCGGCCAGGAGATTCTCGGCCAGAAGGTTTTCGGCAGTCTGGTGGAGATTCCGGTCAAGGTGGATATGGTGGATGTGTTCCGGCGCTCGGAGGCGGTATATGACCTGGCGCAGGAGGCCATCGCGATTGACGCCAAGGTGCTGTGGATGCAACTGGGGGTGATTAACGAGCAGGCCGCGGTGCTGGCGAAGAATGTCGGTATGCGGGTAGTCATGGATCGCTGTCCGAAAATTGAAATCCCGCGCCTGGGATTGGCAAAATAGGCAGGGCTGTTTTCATGCGCTACCGGGCGGCTGGCGAAGGCCGCCGGATTCCGGCGGTCAGTTTCTCAGCCGGGGCGCCTGCAGCTGCTGGCGAATGGATTCCGCCAGATCGTCAAGCGTAGGCTGTTCGGGATGAACCGGCGTCGCTTCGTAGCCCAACTGGATTTCGGCCAGGTAGGTATGCACCGGTTTACCTTCGTCGTCTTCCATTACCACATGGTACCAGGGCGCCGAGCGCAGCTTGTCGTCGGCCGCAATCTCGTCCAGCGAGGGTTTTTCCAAAGAGTACTCAGGATCGACATCGATAATAACGCCTAAATATCCCAATAACTTATGACGAACCTGTTGTCCGATTCCAAATTTGCTGGCTATCATATCAATCCCCCCGCGATGTAGTACCTGCGCGGCAGAGTGAATGATGGCTCAACAATGCCGCGAAATGCGTCCGGTATGGCGTTATGCAAACCGCTAAAATACCGCCTTATCTTAAATATGGGGGATAAGTGGACAATTTCAAGGGGGGCGACGCATCAGCCCATCAAATGACGCGACAGGCGAACCCCTTCAGATAGAGTCCTTCCGGATAGGGCGCCATAACCGGATGGTCCGCCGCCTGCCGGAACTGTTCGATAAATTGCATATCCCGGTGGGCATCCAGCGCGGCGTCGGCAATAATTTTCTGGAACAGATCGGTGGTCATCAGGCCGGAACAGGAGAAGGTCAATAATATGCCTTCCGGGGCCAGCAGCTGCATAGCCAGCATATTGATATCCTTGTACCCGCGGCAGGCGCTGGCCAGCTGATTTTTGTTTTCGACAAATTTGGGCGGGTCCATAATGATCATATCGAATTGCCGGCCCTGCTCGCGGTATTTGCGCAGCAGCTGGAACACATCTTCACGCACGAATTCGGCTTTCGCCACATCAAGATGATTGAGTTCGATATTGCTTTTGGCAATATCCAGCACGTGTTGCGAGGTATCGACGCTGGTCACCTGCGCGCAGCCACCCAGCAATACCGACACCGAAAACGCGCCGGTATAGGAAAAGCAGTTGAGCACGCGCCGGCCGGCGGCATATTTTCGCGCCGCCAGGCGGCTATCGCGTTGGTCGAGATAGAAGCCGGTCTTATGCCCCTGGGTGATATCCACCAGGATGGCCATGTCATGCTCGCGAATGGCAAGCAGTTCCGGCGGCGTATCGCCGACAATGACCCCGCTGGCTAATTCCAGGCCTTCTTTTTTGCGCACCGCGACATCGGAACGATCGTAGATGGCGCCGTCCGGATAACAGCGTTGCAGCGCCAGGGTCAGCGTCGGCCGGTGGTATTCCGCGCCGGCGGACAGCAACTGCAAAACAAAGAAACGGCCATAACGATCAATGGTGACGCCGGGCAGTCCATCGGACTCGCCGGCAATCAGCCGATAGGCATCCAGTCCGTCCCGGGCGGCCAGCACATCGCGAAAACCCTGGGCGACGTTCAGTCGGCGGACAAAAAATTCCACATCGATTTCTTCATCGGCGACAAACGTCCAGACGCGCGCGCGGATTTGCGAGGATGGCGAGTATGCCGCCCTGGCCAGCCATTTGCCTTTATCATCACAAATATCGATGGTCTCGCCGGACTGGGGCTTGCCTTCCAGCCGATGAACGGCGCCGGAGAAAATCCACGGGTGGCGGCGAAGCAGTGATTTTTCACGGCCTTTAGCCAGGAAAAGACGTTTTGTCATCATGAGGTATACTACACCTGAGAAAGGGAGCGCCATTTTGCGAATAAGCGCAGCCAATTGCAAACAATAGCAGCCGCGAGGGGGAAATGATGGCTAAGGTATGTATCGCCGTATACATCTATGGCGTGGTGCAGGGCGTCGGGTTTCGCTACTCCACCCAGCAACAGGCTAAACAGCTGGGTCTCTCGGGGTTTACCCGCAACCAGGATGACGGCGGAGTGGAAGTGGTGGCCCTCGGTGAACAGGCGCAGGTGGATAAGCTGCTGGCATGGTTAAAACAGGGCGGGCCGCGCGGCGCCCATATCGAGCGTATTCTGACGGAACCGAAAAGTGTCGCCGAATATGACGGTTTCCAAATACGCCATTAGATCAGATACAGTTGACCGGTTTAGGTAAGCCGGCGATTTTAGTGGCCTGCCTGGCCGGCCCCTGCGGGAATAGCCGGTAAAGATAGCGGCTGTTGCCTTTCTCCGCGCCGTATTTCTGCCCGATGGCTTTTACCAGCATCCGTATGGCGGGGGAGGTATTGTACTGCAGGTAGAAGTCGCGCACGAAATGGATCACTTGCCAATGGGCTTCCGTCAGTTCGATCTGCTCTCCCCGCGCAATTTCCGTTGCCAGCGCCTCATGCCACTGGGCGCTGTTTTTTAAATAACCCTGTGCATCGGTTGCTATTTCCACGCCATCAAAATACATAACATTTTCCCGGTATCAACAAATTACTGCGTGTCCATGATAACAAACTTATGCCGTCTAAAAAACCACACCCCGCTTTCGGCGGGGTGTGGGGAAGGGCGGCGGTTGCGTCAGGCGGTCAATTATTGCGCATGATGCCGAGAATGCTCAACAAGCTGACGAATATATTATACAGCGAAACGTACAGGCCTACGGTTGCGCGGATATAGTTGGTTTCGCCGCCGTGGATGATATTGCTGGTTTCCCATAAAATGGCGCCAGAGGAAAACAGGATGAACAAAACGCTTATCGCCAGTGACAACGCCGGAATATGGAGGAACAGATTGGCGATTACCGCCACCAGCAGCACCACGAATCCCGCCATCATCATGCCCGACAGGAACGACATATCCCGGCGGGTGGTCAGGACATAAGCGGAACAGGCAAAAAACACCAGCGCGGTGCCGCCCAGCGCCATCATGATGACCTCACCGGCGCCCGAGGCCAGGAGCGTGCTCAGCAGCGGTCCCAGCGCGTAACCCAGGAAACCGGTAAATGCAAAGGCGGCCGCTATTCCCGCCGGCCTGTCAGCCAATTTGTAGGTCAGGAACATCAGCCCGTAAAATCCGGCCATCATCAGGATAAGACCGGGCGCGGGCAACTGCAGCAGGGTGCTGGCGGTGGCGGTCAACGCCGAAAAACCCAAGGTTAACGACAGCAGGAAATAAGTATTACGCAGCACTTTATGCGTGCTTATCAGCGACTGCTCACGCGCGGTTGTCGCAACCAAACGATCCATGGGGTAACCTCATAATGATAGGATAACTGATACTGTTTATCAGATTAATGGCTGGCCCGCGCGCGGCAAAATCGTTTTACCCTTCTTTACTCTGGCGGCGGAAAACGGCCGACGGCATGCTGATTGACGATAAAATCCGCGGCAGCAAGCCAATGGATGAAATTTCAAGCGATTGGAACAAAACGCTCTTTACAACAGAATCGACACTGTTTATAGTTCGCCTCGTTGCGGAGGAGTGGCCGAGTGGTTGAAGGCACCGGTCTTGAAAACCGGCGACGCGCAAGCGTTCTAGAGTTCGAATCTCTACTCCTCCGCCATCTTCAATGCCGCGTGCCTGTCCATATGCACCACAGGTTATGTTGCCACCAGGCCGGGCGTTTTTTTCGCCGCCAGCCACATCTTTAATCCTGTTTATCTCCGGAATATCAAATCCTGTCCCCGCGCAATGGTTTTAATGGCTTTCTCCGAGCACGTCATGCTTCATTGTGGTGCGCGCGCGCGATCCACAATGCTTTGCCCACCAGGTTCAGGATCTGGCAGCCGCTTTACAATGAGATGCGGTTTGCCATAACTTATTCTTATTTAACTGTTAACTCGCTTCGAATCGTTAAATTAGCGTGAAGTCGCACGCCTTGGTCTGCTTTTTGCATTCATTCTCTTCGTTAGTTATGGCAAAGCTGCGACGGAGGCAGAAATGAATTTAAGACGACTAAAATACTTTGTGAAAATCGTCGATATCGGTAGCCTGACACAGGCGGCGGAAGTCCTGCATATTGCACAACCCGCGTTAAGTCAACAGGTTGCCACGCTTGAAAGCGAACTCGATCAGAAATTGCTGGTAAGGACCAAACGCGGGGTGACCCCCACCGAAGCCGGCAAAATTCTTTATTCACATGCCCGGGCTATTTTACAGCAGTGCGAGCTTGCGCAAAAAGCCGTCTGCAACGTTGACCAGACCCTAAACGGCCAGGTTTCCATCGGCCTGGCGCCGGGTACGTCATCATGTCCGCTTATCATGCCTTTATTACAATCCGTCAGAGACCTGTATCCGCAATTAACGGTCTATCTGCATGAAAACAGCTCCACGGCGTTGAATGAAAAGGTCAGCGGCGGCCATCTGGATTTAGCCGTTCATTATGACCCAGCCATATACTCCGGCATTAATAGTTTGCCATTGCTTAAGGAAGATCTCTATCTGGTGGGCACCCAGGATAATCCTGGCAAAATTATCGAATTGCACGACGTCGCCAGCAGGCAACTCTTCCTGCCATGTGATTTCTCGGCTATCCGCAAGCGAGTGGATGAAGCCTTTTCCTTGCGTCGCCTGAGCGCTAAAATTATTGGTGAGATTGATTCCATCGCCACCCTGACCGCCGCGGTCGCCAGCGGCATGGGAGCCGCGGTGCTGCCGGAATCCACCGCCTCGGCCCTGGTGCGTTCGGCGAATGCCTGGATGTCGCGTATCGTCAGCCCGGGGTTACCTTTGCCCTTAACCCTGAACATGTCGTCACGCTTGCCCCTCTCTCCCTCGGCAATGGTGGTCAAGAACCTGCTGACGTCACTGGCGACCTCGGCAAAGCCCACCCTGGAAAAACAAGCGCTGCTGCTGGCCAGCTAAACGGGCCAACCTTTGTAATCCATCTTTAAAACGGCAACCCTACATGGCGGTTGCCGTTTTTTTTGCCGGTTATCAGCATCTCTTTTGTAATGTGCGATATGATTGCCTGCGTAAGCAATATTGCTTGATATAAATTTATCTTATCAATTAATATGCTGGATAAGTTTGACCAGCTTAAACGATGTTAAGCGCGCCGCGCACCTGATCTTATCCAAGGAATCCAAATGAACAGCTTATTGTCCCAATTGCTGATCACGCTTGCCCAAAAAGAAGCAGCGGAAAAAGAACTGCATGCCACCGTCGAATCGCTGGAGATATTGGTCGCCGCACTGATTTCAGCCATGGTTCCGGCGCAAAAAGAGGATGTCATTACGACGGTGGAAACCGCGCTGGACGAGATGCGGGAAAATACGGATATTGCCTACACGTCCGATATCGATTTGCTCAGTGCCAATATCGCGCGCATCACCGCAGTGGCTAAACGCCGCTAACTGCCGCAGCGGCACGCTGGCCCGCGCTATCTATCCGGTTATCATTATATATCTTTATAAGTAGCGATAGCCGGTACGATCGCCCATCAAAAAGCCCGCCCAGCCGCAGGTACCGATAATGTAAGGTTTTGTTCAGCGGAAAAGATATTTTTCGCTATGGTAAGTACTATTTGCAGAGAGATATTACAAATTGAATTTTTAAGCGAGCTTTATTGCTTCTGGCTAATATACTATTTTCTAGTTAGAGAAAATGAATGAGTCGTACCGGCAAGCAGCTCAGCAGTTTTTTAATTAGTAGGCTATTAATAATGAAGACACTAGGGTTAATCCTCGAAAATGCGCTTGAAGAAATCTGCGCGGGTAAAAAATTGTTTCTCCCGGAAGCGACTACCCAGGAGGCAATGGACGCCTTTCAGGCGATAGCAAAAGCCATCAGCTACGCGGATAGTGAAGGACTGGTTGAGCATTGTCAGTTTGGTATTGCCGATTTTACACAGCGATTAACCTTTTCCAAGGTATTGGTGGCGGGTGGTGTAACCGAGCTGGGCTATGAGTTTTTACGCAAGCGGTGCGACAGTAACCGGCAGCAAAAAGTCAGCTAACGATTTTCCTGAACGCCCATTATCATTTCCATGATCTCACCAGAAGTTCTGCCGTTCACGCGTATGCCAGCCATAATTTGGTGACGGGCGGGGGCAGGTCGACGCCGGGCGCTGTTGGTGGCAGCCGAGTGA
This sequence comes from Acerihabitans sp., assembly GCF_036398755.1. Taxonomy (NCBI): domain Bacteria; kingdom Pseudomonadati; phylum Pseudomonadota; class Gammaproteobacteria; order Enterobacterales; family Pectobacteriaceae; genus Acerihabitans; species Acerihabitans sp. The sequence continues at coordinate 29,648 of NZ_DASWOM010000079.1, forward strand.
GGTAAGCAATGCAATGCCTGATGGCCGGTGCGTGAACGCCATCACTGGGCATGTCAACCCATTGTGCCGGACCCGGACGTTTAAGCAGGTTTGCCGAGTCTACCTGACATATTGCCATACGGTCGGGGGCACTTTGTCATACAGTTTCCCCATGGTCAGTTCCGCAAGGCGGTGGTCCGCCGCACCGTAAAACTCGACCAGATCCGCTTCAGGTAACCGGTCCTTCATATGCTCAACCACTTTTTCCAAGGTCTCAACCGTACTGCAGCGCCTTAGTCTCATCAAAAAATCAACTTTACCCATAAAATTGCATTCATCCATTATAAAGTGATGGTATTCTCAAAAAAATGAATTAGTTATGAAATCCTGGATATGATTTACAGCAAGCGTACTCACCGGTCAGGATATAATATAGATATCTCAGCCCGCATGTGGTCCAAAAGAAGCAAATCGATTAAGATTATCGTTGTATGAAAGCCTATCTATATTTACTAAACAGACTACACCATTTACTATACAGACTACACCGCGACCGCGCGTCATCAAGAGATGCAGGTAGAATGCATGCTTTAACTATGAACTTTAAGTATGAAATCAGAAAGATATAATATTGGCAAAATGCCTGTTACTTTGCATTCCTACTGCATCCCTACGCCTAATCGAGCATATCATAACAGTTTATTGGCGGCTTTGAAAACGCTCTCCATAAAAAATTCAATTTTGAGATCAATATTGAATTTTTTAACTAGCGCATTCATCAACTTTCATTTCAATGCCTGGAAAAAAATCATATGATCCTTATAGTTAGCAATAAATGATGATCCTCGATGCAAAAAAATCCATACAAAATTCATTTTTCTATTACCAGCCTGCGGAAAACAGAATAAATAAAATAACGTTTTGTTATTTTAATCTGCTTTTTGATTTGTTTAAATATGATTTCTACTTATGCGCGGGTTATTCTCGTCGGCACGGAACTTGCCCTTGCCGGCAACGTCCTTAGGGACATGGGTTTCATTACATTGGGAAGATGAAAGCACCTTGGGGAGATGAATAGCCGCGGCCTGCGTCGCCCGGTATTGCGCGGCTTTTTCCCGACGCTGCCGGGCGTTTTCTAATGACGGAGAAATCCGTCAGACGTTTTTTCTATCGACCTTTTCCTCCCCCCAAAACAAGGTGTCTTCCGTTGTCTTGGCGAAGGCCAGTTCCAGCGCTTCGTCACTTCCTTCTTCCCAGATTTTCTGTGCCAGTGCTTCATCATTATTGGCAACCATGAAGATGGCTTCGGCAATTTCAATCGAGGTTTCCCGGATCTCAGCCCATGATTTTATGTCATTTGCCATAGTTTCTCCTTAATCTTTTAATAAAGGGCACCTGATTGCGAAGTGTGGCCTTACTCATGATACTACCTGAACTATAGTGCAAAAAAACGCATACCGCCGCCTTGAGGTCCGACCGGGCGTTTGGCGCCGCCTTGGCCTGCGGCGCCGGACTGTACCAATATCAGGCTTATATCACCGGTCAGCTTTTCATTTTCAGCGCAAGACCCGCAACATACTCTCCCTGGTAACGGGCAATCTCCAGCTCCTGGGCGGAGGGCTGGCGCGATCCGTCACCGCCCGCAAGCGTGGACGCGCCATAGGGTGTTCCCCCCCGTACCTGCGAAATATCAAATAACTGTTTGGCGCCGTAGCCGATGGGCACCAGGATAAAACCATGATGGGCCAGGGTCGTCCAGGTCGAGGTGATGGTATGCTCCTGGCCGCCGCCGGTGCCGGTTGAGGTGAATACGCTGCCGATTTTACCGTAAAGCGCGCCGGCGGCCCAGAGCGCGCCGGTTTGATCGAGAAAGGTACGCATTTGGCCGCTCATATTGCCAAAACGGGTGGGAGTACCAAAAATTATGGCGTCATAATCGGCCAGCTCCTGGGGCCTGGCTTCGGGTACGGTTGGGTCGGATTTCCCCCCTGCCTGGGCAAACAGCTCCGGCGGCATGGTTTCGGGTACCCGTTTCAACGTGACCTCGGCGCCGCTGACCTTTCGCGCGCCTTCAGCGACCGCCTGGGCCATGGTTGCGATATGCCCGTACATGGAATAATAAAGTACTAATATTTTAGCCATATATATGCTTCCTTATGGGTGAAGGGGTATGCCACCGCCTTATGGAGCCTAAACCGGCGCGGTAATGAAAAATCACCTGAAGACGTTTGATAAATTCGACGGGTTGTCTTTAAACATAATAGGTTGCCCGTGCTATGCAAATGATTTCTATTCGTCAGCGTAGCCGCTGTC
>NZ_DASWOM010000080.1:0-27454 GCF_036398755.1 Acerihabitans sp.
AGTAGTGAGCTTGTTATTTAATCCTTAGCCGAAAATGACATTTCTCCCGGTAAGTGCATGCCACGTAGAACCCAAAAAAAACCGTTTCTCCAACAGGCGATGGTGTTGACCTTGTGCCGGCATAGAGTGCGCCGGCAGTGCGGTATCACGGCTGGATGAGCCGCCGGGAGCGGCGAAAGTCCGGCTTGCGTCTGGAACGCATGCCGGACGGTCCAACAGCCGGGATGCTGCGCTGCCGGGGACCGCGCAGCGGCGCACGACCTGCCGGACGCGCGGAGGTCAAGGAGGGTGGCGCGGTCCACCCTCCTTGTCGCTTGCCGGCACCCGGCACTACATATATATGCCGAACGCACGGCAAGCGAAACCCACGCCCAGGCAACATGCAATCCCCCGCCTGCGGCAAGCGAAACCCTCCCCCACAGGCCGTTATTTATACGCCAGGCGCAACAAGCGCCTGATCGCCCGTTTTACGCGTTGCTTGATATCGGTCTTGATAAACCGGTAGATGCTGCGGTTGCCCGTCTCCTGACGGTTGCAAAGAATATCGGCGTTTACCGCCCTGATGTTTTCAGCGTTGAAACTGTAATGATGATGCGCGCACGGACATTGCGTGGATAAGCCTCTCATGGCGCAGGCCGTGATCGGACAAAACGGATTCGCCGCCTGCGCTGCCGGGAATCCTATCCCTAGATAATATGCGGGTAAGGCGGGCTGAATCGGCGGCGCCGATTTCCTGGCATTCTCCATTGATTGAAATAATATCATTATTGTGAACAATAATAAAACCGGGCATATAATTACCCCGAGTTGATATTTCCTGATGGTCATGAAATAACTTACCTGCGTTTTGCCTGTGCCGTTGTCGGCTCCCTTTTCATCAGAATCAGGTTCTGCATGCGGGAGATGTTTCTACCATCCTCTGCCGGTAATGAGCTCACCATGGGTAAATAATCTAAAAAAATATGATTAAATAAACAATATCAATAATAAAAAGGAGTCAATCATATGCATCACAAACCATTGTATAAATGATAATTTATAGCCTGTAATACTATTATCCCGTCAATCTACAATATTATTCAGCCGATGGGAATCTTGCAATGGTGATGCTGCGAATTTCTTGGATAACAATCATAAAACTGAGTATATGTTATCATTAATTTTCTTATATTTTTGACGTTTTATTTATTAGCTGTGGGTTATTATTTAATATTGAATGAACAATCTGATTCAAATATTTTTTTATCATTAATAGCTAATAAAAAAGCCGGTTTCCCGGCGGCGGACCACGTTGCCGCCGGGAAACCGGCCATCAGGACGGTCAGAGGGTTTTACCGGCCCCAGGCGTGCCGGCCGCCATGGCCTTGACTTCACCTATGGCTTTTAATTTTTTGGACAAATCGCGGCGTTCTTTCGACAGTTCGGCGTTTTTGATGATGTAATCATCAACGCGATCTTCATAGTCGGTGCGCATGCTGGCGATGATGGCCTGTACTTCCTCAATGGTCATTCCCGGCTTGAGATAGTCGCTCAGGTTATCCAGCAGCAGCACGCGCTTCTGGTTATCGCGGATTTTTTTCTCGTTATCGGCAATTTCACGCTGCAACTTATTTTTACGGCGAAACATTCGCACAAACTCCAGGACATCCTGGAACGAAGGCTTGATGTGATCCATGTCAATTTCCTTGCTAAAGTCATAGGTTGAAAACGGTGCGCAAACGCATAGTCATTACCTTACAGAGTAGCAGCTATCCGGTGCAATGGCATTTAGCTATTTTACCCGCTTTTGCCGCCGGGCCATAATTCATTCTTCCTGCTGCGGCAATGGCTTACGCAGCGCCTGGCAAAGCAGTCGCGCCAGCTGTTCCAATTGCTGCGTCAGCTTCAGGCTCAGCCAGACGTAGCCGAATATCGGCGCTTCCACCTCGTTACGCTGGCTGGCCTGCGCCATTAACAGCTTGAGTTCAGCGGCGATAACCGCCAGTTCGCCGCTATTGGCGACAATCGGCGCCGGATTGCCCTGGCGCAGCGCGTCAGCCAGCGTCACCAGCGCCCGCAGCGTCACCATTTGCGTGCTGCGCAAGGTGGTGGCGTTAAGTAAAATAAAGTGGCTCTCGCGCGAGGCCCACCAGGCGTCGATTTGCAGCTCCAGCACGCAGACAATATTACGGCTCAGGTCCTGGATGGCGTCAAACACCTCTTTGGCCACCGCGCTTTCCTTGCTGGCCGGCGTCACCAGGGTACCGGTTTTGCCTACGTCGGCCAACAGCCTCTTTAAACGCCCGTCCAGGCGGGGGCGCTCGATAATATTAGGCGAAAGATAGGCGGCGTAGATCTTGCTGAAGGCAATCAGGCTGAAGCTGGTCTTCATGCGCCAGTGAATAAACGCCCGCTGCGGGTAGATACTGGTAAACAATAGCGCCAGGAGCGAACCGATAATCACGTCCCCGCTGCGCCATAGGGCGGTTTGCATATCTCCCGCGCCGGCGCCGCAGACCACCGCCAGGGTGATGCCGATAAGCAAAGCCAGGTACGGGCGCTTGCCAAGCGTCAGGTAACCGCAGATAAACATCACCAGGCCACACCACACCAGCATCAACGGCAGAGAGTAAAGCTCCAGCCGCAGGCCGATAAGACCCGACGCGGCGCCAAACACGGTGCCGATAATGCGCTGTATCGCCCGCTGCAGCACATTGCCCCAAAAGGATATCGGTCCCATCACCACCACCAGCGTGATAAGCGGCCAGGTGCCCTCCGGTATGTCCAACAGGCGGATAATCATAAAGGTCAGCACAAAGGCCAGGCCGATGCGCAGGCCGTGGGCAATGCGGTAATGCTGGTAAATGGTATGCTCGAGTGAGGAAATTTTTCTATCCAAACGCACGGGAAATAGACCTGGTAACGCGAAGCGGGAGGCCTAGTTTAAAGAAATTAACTGCTTTTCACATCAATAATTAGTCTTACATATTTCAAATTGTAAGCCTGCCGCTATAAACAACTCTTTTCTCTGCGGGTATTATTTACTCGCTATAATTGTATGGGTATAAATATTTTACTAATCATTGTCTTCGCTAGTTTGCAACCGCGCCGACGGCATACCGGACAATGGCCGCAGGCAAGGCTTGATGGCCCCTTGGTCATCAGGGGAAAGGTCTCATTCCCTTACAACTTTTTACATTGCGGGCAACACTCTACGTGGCGATGGAAACTATTTAAAAACAACAATATAGACACTATAGTGCCGTTTTTTTTCAAATCGGCCGCCCGGATTTTTCCGGACCAAAGGAACCGATACCATCGTAGGTTACGTAATTGTTAGCAACATATTCATAATTTGCTATAAACAAGAATCCTTTATAGTCATAGGGTTTATCACCCCGGTTCATCCTGTCAAAAGCGGCAGATAACAGCGCGTTGCCTCAACGGGGCCGCCGCAAAAAAATGGGAAGCATCTATGCGCAAAAGAAAAAAAACGCTACCGGGGGTAACCCGCAGGCAGCTCCTTTCCTATTCCGCCGCGACCTTGGCCATCGGCGCGGGCGCCGGCGCCAAGGCGGCGACCTTGACCGGCGCGCCGGGCTGGCAACCGTTCGCGCACAATCCGGTGGAAACCTTTGCCGATGCCGACGGCGGCTGGCTGTTTTTCAACCCCAAGGAAGTGGCGACGCTTGAGGCCATGGTGGAGCGGTTTATCCCCGCCGACGAGCTGAGCGTCAGCGGCAAAGACGCCGGCTGTGTGGTATTTATCGACCGCCAGATGAAAAGTTTCTACGGCACCTTCGCCCGCCTGTACCGTGAAGGCCCCTTTCAGGAAGGCACTCCCGAGCAGGGCGATCAATCCCCCCTGGTGCCACAGCAGCGCTATCGCATCGGCCTGGCGGATTTGGAAGACTATTGCCGGACAACCTTTCAAAAAACCTTTCCCGAACTGCCCGCCGAACAGCGGGACCAGATCCTGACCGGCCTGGAAAAAGGCGATATCAAGCTTGCCAATATCGACGGGAAACTGTTTTTCAAACAGGTGCTGGACAACACCATGGAAGGCTTTTTTGCCGACCCGATGTACGGCGGCAATCGCGATATGGTGTCGTGGAAAATGATTGGTTTTCCCGGCGCCCGCTATGATTACCGCGATCTTATCGAACAGCATAATCAAGATCTTCATTTAACGCCGGTAAGCATTGGCGGCAGTGAGCAATGGAAAACCAAGGGATAACCCCATTATGGCAAAGAAACTCCCCAAAACCGATGTGGTGGTGATAGGCCTGGGCTGGGCGGGATCCATTATCGCCAATGAACTGACCGACGCCGGCCTGGAAGTGATCGCCATCGAACGCGGCCCGTGGCGCGATACCGCGCGGGACTTCAACGTCGCCTCGGTGACCGACGAACTGCGCTATAACCGCAGCCAGGAGCTGATGCTGCGCACCAAACAAAATACCATCACCATCCGCAACGATCCGTCGCAAACCGCGCTGCCCATGCGCAGCTGGGGATCCTTTCATCCGGGCAACGGCACCGGCGGCGCCGGCAATCATTGGGCCGGCATTACCTTCCGCTTCCAGCCGGAGGAGTTCCGCCTGAAAAGCCATTTGCTGGAACGCTACGGCGCCGACGCCATGCCCGAGGAGCTTACCCTGCAGGACTGGGGCACCGACTGGGAGGAAATGGAACCGTTTTATATGCAATTCGAGCGGCTGGCGGGCACTTCGGGCTACGCCGCCAACCTCAACGGCGCCAAGCGCGACGGCGGCAACCCCTACGAGGGCATGCGCTCCGGCGAGTACCCGACGCCGCCGATGAAGCAGCCCTACGGCCCGACGTTGTTTGCCGAAGCAGCCAGGAACCTGGGTTACAAGGCATTTCCGGTCCCCTCGTCCCTGGTCTCGCAGGCTTATACCAACTCGCTGGGCGTTGCCATGGGGCCTTGCAGCTATTGCGGTTTTTGCACCAACTACGGCTGCGCCAACTATTCCAAGGCCAGCGCCATTACCACCGTGCTGCCGGTGCTGGTCCGCAAAGACAATTTTTCCGCGCTGACCAACAGCGAAGTCATGAAAGTCACGCTCGACTCCACCGGTAAACGCGCCACCGGCGTGGTCTATATCGATTCCTCCGGCGATGAATGGGAACAGCCCGCCGACCTGGTGATCGTCACGGCCTTTACCTTTGAAAACGTGCGCCTGATGCTGCTGTCGGGTGTGGGCAAACCCTACGATCCCATCACCAATACCGGCACCACCGGGCGCAACTACGCCTACCAGACCGCCAACTCGGTGCAGCTGTTTTTTGATAATAAAAACTTCAACCCCTTTATCGGCGCCGGGGCGGTCGGCATGGGCATTGATGATTACAATAATGATAATTTCGATCACAGCGGCCTGGGATTTTTCGGCGGCGGCAGCATCCGCGTCACGCCGATCGGCGCGGCGCCGATCGGCTACCACCCCACCCCGCCCAGCGCCCCGACCTGGGGCAGCGAATTTAAGCGCCAGGTGAAAAATAACTACCTGAGCAGCATGAGCATCGGCTGCGAGGCCAGCAGCTACAGCACGCGCACCAATTATCTTTCCCTGGATCCCAATTATAAAGATCCGCTCGGCAGGCCATTATTGCGCGTAACCTTCGATTTTTCGGCCAACGATCTGAAGATGGCGGCCTACTGCACCGGCAAAGTCGGTGAGATAGCCAAGGCGATGAATCCGCGCGAATATTACCTGCGCCCGATGAAGGGCCACTGGAATTCGGCGCCCTATCAGTCCTCGCATATCGTCGGCGGGTTTGTGATGGGCGCGGATCCCGCCACCAGTTCGGTAAACAAGCATCTGCAGGTCTGGGATGTGCCGAACCTGTTTGTGGTAGGCGCCTCCGCCTTCCCGCAAAATCCCGGCTACAACCCCACCGGCACCGTGGGCGCGCTGGCGTTCAAGGCCGCCCACGCCATTCGCAACCACTACCTGCAACGCCCCGGGGAGATGATCACCGCATGAAAAAGCTGATTTCATTTTACGCCGGCCTGCTGGCGCTCACCGCCTGGACCGGACAGGCCCGGGCGCAGCCGGAATACGATCAGGTGGCAAAGGGCCGTTACCTGGCGGTGGTGGGCGATTGTACCGCCTGTCACACCACGGATGCCGCCAAACCCTTCGCCGGCGGGTTTCGCATCGACACCCCCTTCGGCGCGTTGCTGGGCGCCAATATAACGCCGGATGTGGAAACCGGCATCGGCAAATGGACGTTCGACGATTTCCAGCGCGCCATGTCGGAAGGGATAGGCCACGGCGGCAAACGCCTGTACGGCGCGATGCCGTTTACCGCCTATACCAAAATGTCCCGTGAGGACAACCAGGCGCTGTGGGCGTACCTGCAAACCCTGCAACCCGTCCATCACCCGGTGGAATCCAATCAGTTGCCGTTTCCGTTTAATATCCGTACCAGCCTGATTGCCTGGAACTGGCTCAATTTCGATAAGGGCGCCTTTACGCCCGATCCGAAACAATCCGCCGCATGGAACCGCGGCGCCTATCTGGTGCAAGGTCCCGGTCACTGCGGCACCTGCCATACGCCGAAGAACCTGCTGGGCGGCGACAAAAACGCCGACTTCCTCCAGGGCAACAGCCTGGGCGCCTGGTGGGCGCCGGATATCACCAATAACGACCATACCGGCATCGGCAAATGGCGCGAGGAGGATCTGATTGCCTACCTGCGCACCGGCGTCAACCGCTTCGATATCGCCTCCGGCCCGATGGCGGAAGAGGTTGAGCACTCTTCCCAGCACTGGCACGATGACGACCTCAAGGCGGTGGCGGTCTATCTGAAATCGGGCGACGCCTCCAACGCCAAAGCCCCGACAGCCCTGGCCGCCGATGACGGCCGGATGGTGGCCGGCAAGGCGATTTATTTCGATCGCTGCTCGGCCTGCCATAATTCCGCCGGCACCGGCGAGGCCAATATCTTCCCGCGGCTGGCCGACAATCCGCTTATCCGCGCGCCCAACGCCGCCTCGTTGATAAACGTGGTGCTGGCCGGCAGCCGGGCCGGCGCCACCGACAGCCGCCCTACCGCGCCCGCCATGCCCAGCTTCGCCTGGAACCTGGATGACGGCCAGGTGGCGAATGTCCTGACCTATATCCGCAACAGCTGGGGCAACGCCGCGGCGCCGGTCAGCGCCGACGACGTTAAGGACATGCGTAAAACGCTGCGGCCCTGAGGCGTGGCGGCACCGGTTAGCCGGTCGCCTGGGCGCCGGCTTTTCCCGTTAGGCCAACGGGCGAAGCCGGCCTGAGACAAAGGGTCCACCCTGGGACCAAATCCGTCTCTCTCGTAATCCGCCATCGGGCGTGGCGGGTCATATCCTGTTGTCCGCCATCGCGTGTATGGCCCAAGTATCCGCCATCGGGCAATCTTGCCGCCGTTGCCGGGCGTAATATCAACGTTGTCCGGGAAAAGTCGGAATAGGCGCGCCAAATCAATCTCGTTATTTCCTTACGGCCACTTCACTAATTAAACATCCAACTGATGCAATAGGTTTTGTCAAATAATGACTCATTTACTTAAAATCATTATTAGTAGCACACCTATCTACTAAATAATTAATTACACATTAACCACTATGTAGTTCGATTTAATGCATATTAATTAACAGGTTAAGAATTAAACTGCTATTTTTAATCTCAAGGCACTATTACCGATGTTAAATTTGGGCTATGATTAGCCAAATAAATCCTTAGAATGGATTATCCGGCGTGTTATCACATAATATATTTCGCCGCTATTATTAACACTAGTTAAATAATATACCTGCACATATGATAAATATCTCAAGTTCTTTAGCCTGGAGACTGGTTTTCCTGTTGAGCGGCTTATTCTGGTTATGCGTTATCGGCTTATTCGCCTGGCTTTAATAGCGCACTAAGGCTGCCCGCGCCGATCGGCGGCGCGGGCGAACCGTTATTTCACCAGCGGCAACGCCTGGTACGGCACTTCGGTATCGCTGCGGTTATCCTGCCGATAGGCCTGGTAGGCCGAGCGCAGGCCGAACAGCAATATGCTTATCATGACAAAAATAAACAATGCGGTTAACCCGGCGTTCAGCTGATTATTAAACACCAGCCTTCCCATTTCCTCCATGGTTTTGGCCGGTCCGATAATCTGGTTCTGATCGATGCCCACCTGGTATTTGCGCGCCAGGGCAAGAAAACCCACCCGGGGGTCGTCGGACAAAATTTTCATCAGCCCGGCGGTGGTGGTGCACACCAGTAAAAATGCCATCGGCACGCCGGCCACCCAGGCGTAGACATGGCGTTTCATCTTGAACAGCACGACAAAACACAGGGTCAGCGCCATGGCGGCCAGCATCTGGTTGGCGATGCCGAACAGCGGCCACAGCGTGTTGATGCCTCCCAGCGGATCCACCACGCCCTGGTAAAGGAAATATCCCCAGGCGGCGACGCACAGCGCGGTGGCGATAATATTGGCCGCCAGCGAATCGGTGCGCCGCAGCGACGGCACCGCCACGCCCAGCAGATCCTGAAGCATAAAACGTCCGGCGCGGGTGCCGGCATCCACCGCGGTAAGGATAAACAGCGCTTCGAACAAAATGGCGAAATGATACCAGAACGCCATGCTGATACTGCTCACGGCCTGGCTAAGGATATGCGCCATGCCGACCGCCAGGGTGGGCGCGCCGCCCGCCCGCGACACAATGCTGGTTTCCCCCACCGAGTGGGCATAGTCGGTCAGCATCTGCGGGGTGATTTCAAACCCCCACCCGCTGACCGCGGCCGCCGCCGCTTCAACCGTAGTGCCGCCCAGGGCCGCCGCCGGGCTGTTCATGGCAAAATAGATGCCCGGATCGATTACCGATGCGGCGATAAGCGCCATAATGGCGACAAAGGACTCCATCAGCATGCCGCCATAGCCGATAAATGCCGCCTGGGTCTCGTTTTCCAGCATTTTGGGCGTGGTGCCCGAGGCTATCAGCGCATGAAAACCGGACACGGCGCCGCAGGCGATGGTAATAAACAGGAATGGAAACAGCGTACCCGACCAAACCGGACCGGTACCGTCGATAAAGCGGGTCATGGACGGCATTTCAAGGGTCGGGGCGATAAAAACGATGCCGATGGCCAGCCCGACGATGGTGCCGATCTTCAGGAAGGTGGACAGATAATCCCGCGGCGCCAGCAGCAGCCACACCGGCAGAATGGATGCCACGCCGCCATAGATAATCAGCGTCCAGGTCAGCTGTTTGCCGTCAAGCGTAAAGAACGGCGCAAGGGTTGGGCTGCGCGAAATATCGCCGCCGTATATAATGGCGGCCATCAGCACGATAAAGCCGATAACCGAGATCTCGCCGATTTTACCCGGCCGGATAAAGCGCAGGTAAATTCCCATGAAGATCGCCAGCGGAATGGTACAGCCTACGGTAAACGCGCCCCACGGGCTATTGGTCAGGGCCTTGACCACGATAAGCGCCAATACCGCCAGGATAATTATCATGATCATAAAGGTGCCGAACAAGGCAATCACGCCGGGGACCGCCCCCAACTCCTGTTTGATTAAATCACCCAGGGATCGTCCGTCCCGACGGGTCGACACGAACAGCACCATAAAATCCTGCACCGCCCCCGCCAGCACCACGCCCGCCAGGATCCAGATCATGCCGGGCAGGTAGCCCATTTGCGCCGCCAGCACCGGCCCGACCAGCGGTCCGGCCCCGGCAATGGCGGCAAAGTGATGGCCGAACAGCACATATTTGTTGGTGGGAACATAATCCAGCCCATCGTTATGGCGATAGGCCGGCGTCATGCGCGTCGCGTCCAGCCGCAGCACGCGGCGGGCGATAAAACGGCTGTAATAGCGGTAGGCAATAAGATAGACCGCCACCGCGACGACCAGGATCCACAACGCGTTAATCTTCTCGCCGTTATGCAGGGCGATAACGCCCATCCCAAAAGCACCGGCAACAGCTATCAATACCCAAACCAGATGGGAAGCAATATTTCGCATACGCCCGCTCCTTTATAATTTATTAGCTATCTAAATAAAACGCCGTGCAGGAATGACTGAAATGTTTTATTACTATTTCTCATAACATTGCTTAAACAGTTTGGACAGGCGCAAATCTCATAAATGTGATCCGCCAGGAAAGCTTGAACTTTCTGCCGCTGAAAATCAGACATCGGCTATAATTTTGCGCGGCAAAAAACAACCCGGCCCGCGCCGCTCGAGGCCGGGCGCGCCATAAGGGCGATTGGCTTGGGCGGCAAAAAACCGGATAACAGATCACAGGGGAGCGATGGGTAAATAAGATATGTCGCGGCGGCCAAGCCGGACCCAAGGTCCGGCCAAGCATTTTTTATTTTTTGAGCGTCTTGCGAACCAGCAGCGCGGCAATGGCCGGAATGCCGAACACCAGCGCGAAAAACGGCAGTTCTTCAAGCAGGGTATAACCGGCGCGGAACACGCCCATGCCAAGGTTGGCCAGCGAAATGACCAGCCAAAGCACCATAAATGACTTTACCGCCGTCGACACGGCCGGGCGGCCGATAAAATGCGCGCTATAGGCAAACAGACCGAGCAGGACCAGACCCGTCACCACAATAATTAATGTATGCATGTGTAATTATCCGTAAAAAATGTCACGTTCGCTGGCGAATAACCGGCGCGGCGCGGGGCAAACGCCGGAACAAGGCTTGTGGCGCATGCGCCGCCATACCGCCGCCGCCGCGGTCTCAGGCAAAGCGCCGTCATTAGCGGGTCAACCGGGTGGGGTTTAGCCGTTAATCATGACATAATAAACCGATAATTCCGATGGTAGCCACCTTATGCCATCCACTTAAACGGACCCTAAACCACCGTGGCCAAAACTGCTAAGCAACCGACCTTTCTGGTGCATGATTACGAGACCTTCGGCAAGCATCCGGCGCTGGACCGGCCCGCCCAGTTCGCGGGTATCCGCGTCGGCCTGGATTTCGAACCGCTGGAAGAGCCGCAGGTTTTTTTCTGCAAACCGGCCGATGACTACCTGCCGGAGCCTGAGGCGGTGCTGATCACCGGCATTACCCCGCAGCAGGCCGCCCGCGAAGGGGTCAGCGAAGCGGAATTCGCCCGGCGCATCCATGCGTTGTTCAGCGTGCCGGACACCTGCATCCTCGGATACAACAATATCCGTTTCGATGATGAAGTGACGCGCAATATTTTTTACCGCAACTTCTACGATCCCTATGCCTACGCCTGGCAGCAGGGCAATACGCGCTGGGACCTGCTGGACGTGATGCGCGCCTGCTACGCCCTGCGCCCGGAAGGCATTAACTGGCCGCTTAACGATGACGGTTTGCCCAGCTTTCGCCTGGAACACCTTACCCGGGCCAACGGCGTGGAGCACGCCAACGCCCATGACGCCATGGCCGATGTCCACGCCACGCTCGCCATGGCGAAGCTGGCCCGTCGCGCGCAGCCGAAGCTGTTTGATTACCTCTACCAGCACCGGGGCAAACAAAAGCTGAAAAGCCTGGTGGATATCGCCGCCATGAAACCGCTGGTCCATGTCTCGGGCATGTTCGGCGCCGGACGCGGCAATACCAGTTGGATTGTGCCGCTGGCCTGGCACCCGCTAAACCAAAACGCCCTGATCGTCTGCGATCTGGCCGGCGATATGGAGGTGCTGCTGGAGCTGAATGCCGATGAGTTGCGAACCCGCCTGTATACGCGGCGCGAAACGCTTGGCGAACGATCCGCGGTGCCGGTTAAACTGGTGCACATCAATAAATGCCCGGTGCTGGCGCCCGCCAATACGCTGCGCCCGGAGGACGCTGAACGCCTGGGTATCGACCGGCAGCGCTGCCTGCAAAACCTGCAGGTGCTGCGCCAGCATGCCGGCGTGCGGGAAAAGGTGGTGGCGCTGTATGCCGACGCCGAGCCTTTTGCCGGCGCCGATAATGTCGACGCCCAGCTGTATGATGGTTTTTTCAGCGACGCCGACCGCGCGGCCATGGACATTATCCAGGCAACCGATCCGGTTAACCTGCCGGCGCTGGATATCAGCTTTGTCGACCCGCGCCTGGCGCCCCTGCTGTTCCGCTACCGGGCGCGTAATTTCCCCCACACCCTGGATGACGGCGAGCAGCAGCGCTGGCTGGCATACCGCAAAGGTCTGTTTACCCCGGAAACGCTGCAAGCCTATGTGGAAAATCTTGAACGCCTGTATGCCGAACACGCGGATGATGAACAGAAAACCCGCCTGCTAAAGGCGCTGTTTGATTATCTCCAGCAGCTATGACGCTCCCGCGCGTCATGACAGGCGCATCGGCATCAGCGCCGGATCGGGATACAGGTACTCAAACCCCAGCTCACGGCAAATCAGGCTGCCATCAATGATTTTACCGGTATCGCGCGCCTTGCCGTCACCGGCCTGGTCGTCCAGGTATTCAGGCGGGGTCAATGCAAGCTCCCTGGCCCTGGCCGGGTAATACTCGCGCTTGGCCGGATGGCCCGGCGCGCAGATATTGTAAATATGCCCGCCTTTAGGCAGCTTGAGCAGCAGTTCGATGGCGGCGATGACATCCGACTGGTGCACCAGGTTAACGCCGTGCGACCCGCCCGGCAGCGCGGTCTTGCCCGCCAGGAACCGGCCGGGATGGCGACTCGGCCCCACCAGCCCGGCAAGACGCAGAATATCCACCGAGGTATTGGGCAGGCGATGCAGCCAGCGCTCCAGCTCCATCAGGCACTTGCCCGCGGGCGTCGCCGGCGCCAGCGCGCTGTCCTCGCGCAGCAGGCCTGCCGCGTCGCCATACACCGAGGTGGAGCTGGTAAAGATAATACGCGGCACGGCAAACGCCAGGGCGCTGTCCACCACCTGCTGCACCGCCAGGAAATACTCGTCGGCGCGCGCCATCGTGCGGCCCGCCGGCAGGGTAATCACCAGCGCGTCCACCTGGAACAGCGCCGCCAGGTCGTCCTGCCCGGCGTCGATTTCCGGCGTCAGCACCAGCGGATAGCACTCCACTCCGCACATCCGCGCCGCCTCGACGCCGTCCGGCGTGGTTTTACTGCCGACGACCCGATACCCCCTGGCTAGCAGCGCTAACGCCAGCGGCATTCCCAGCCAGCCTAAACCGACAATGGCGATTTTTTTCATATTCCTTCTCCCTTTGGCGCCTGGTAGCTTAAGGCTTGCCCCCTGCACGCTTTGTTCCGCATGATATTGCGCATGATGACCCGCGTGGCCCGCACGGCCCGCGTCGCGCAGAAAATAGTTGCATTCGGCACTAAAGATCGTTAGTTTTATTCAAAGGCAAGTTCCATTGCCATGCTACTACGGTATTTGCTACTTCTGTAATAGTACGTGTTTTATTTATAACGCCTGCTGTACAACAGAGATACGGCCCAGACCGTTCAACCCGATCACCACGGAAATTATGATGAACAACGTTCTGTTTAACCACCATCATCACCATCATCCTGACTAGTCTTTCAGGCGTTTGGTGCTGGAAGACATCATATCTTCCAGTGGCGCAGAATGTAAGAGAGAGCCCTCGGAAGATATCTTCCGAGGGTTTTTTTTTGGACTTAACAAATTTTGATTCAGGCAGAGGACGGTATTTTGGACAAATCACGGTTACGGATAGCAATGCAAAAGTCAGGCAGGCTGAGCACCGACACACAGAAGCTGCTGGAGCATTGCGGCATTAAAATCAATTTGCAGCAGCAGCGCCTGCTGGCCTTTGCGGAAAATATGCCCATCGATATCATGCGCGTGCGCGATGACGATATTCCCGGCCTGGTGATGGACGGGGTGGTGGATCTGGGCATTATCGGCGAAAATGTGCTGGAGGAAGAATTGCTTAACCGCCGCGCCCAGGGCGAGGACCCTCATTATTACATGCTGCGGCGCCTGGATTTCGGCGGCTGCCGCCTGTCGCTGGCCCTGCCCCTGGATGAACCCTTCACCGGTCCGCAATGCCTGCAAGGCAAACGCATCGCCACCTCCTATCCGCATCTGCTCAAGCAATACCTGGATAAACTCGGCATCAACTTTAAGTCATGCCTGCTCAACGGTTCGGTGGAAGTCGCACCCCGCGCCGGCCTGGCGGACGCCATTTGCGATTTGGTCTCCACCGGCGCGACCCTTGAGGCCAACGGCCTGCGAGAAGTGGAGGTGATCTACCGCTCCAAGGCCTGCCTGATCCAAAGCAATAGCGAACTTCCCCCGGCCAAACAGGCGTTGATCGATAAGCTGATGATCCGCATCCAGGGGGTTATCCAGGCGCGCGAATCCAAATACATCATGCTGCACGCGCCCACCGAACGCCTGGACGATATCGTGGCTCTGCTGCCGGGCGCCGAGCGTCCCACCATTCTGCCCCTGGCCGGCGATAAGCACCGCGTCGCCATGCATATGGTCAGCAGTGAAACCCTGTTCTGGGAAACCATGGAAAACCTGAAAGCCCTCGGCGCCAGTTCTATCCTGGTGCTGCCGATTGAAAAGATGATGGAGTAAGCGGCCGATGACCACTTCCCCTTTTTCCACGCCGGTTCGCTGGGACGACTGTTCCGCCGGCCAGCAGGCCGCGTTGCTGGCCCGGCCCGCGGTGGCGGCCTCCGATCGCATCAGCAGCGCCGTTGGCGAGATTATCGACGGCGTTCGCCAGGGCGGCGACCAGGCCATCAAAGCCTATAACCTGAAGTTCGACCATATCGCCACGGCGCAGTTACGCGTCAGCGAACAGGCGATCCGCCAGGCCGCCGATCGCCTGTCGCCCGAGGTAAAACAGGCCATGGCGACGGCGGTGGCCAATATCGACTGTTTCCATCGCGCCCAGCGGCTACCGCCGGTGGATGTGGAAACCCAGCCCGGCGTGCGTTGCCGCCAGCTTACCCGCCCGGTGGCGTCGGTGGGCCTGTATATTCCCGGCGGATCCGCGCCGCTGCCCTCGACGGTGCTCATGCTGGCGACGCCTGCGCGCATCGCCGGCTGTAAGCGGGTTATTTTATGCTCGCCGCCGCCGATTGCCGATGAAATCCTGTACGCGGCGCAACTGTGCGGCGTAGCGGACGTGTTCCAGGTGGGCGGCGCGCAGGCCATCGCCGCCATGGGATTCGGCAGCGAATCAATCCCAAAGGTGGATAAAATCTTCGGCCCCGGCAATGCCTGGGTTACCGAGGCCAAACGCCAGATAAGCCAGCGCGCGGGCGGGGCCGCCATTGATATGCCCGCCGGGCCCTCGGAAGTCCTGGTGATTGCCGACAGCGCCGCCACCCCGGCGTTTATCGCCGCCGACCTGCTCTCGCAGGCGGAGCACGGACCGGATTCCCAGGTGATCCTGCTCACCCCCGACGCGGCCGTCGCCGAAGCCGTGGCGCGGGAAACCGAGGCGCAGCTCGCTCTGCTGTCACGCGCCGCCATCGCCCGCCAGGCGCTCAGCGCCAGCCGCCTGATCGTCACCCGCGACCTGGCCCAGTGCGTGGCCATCAGCAACCGCTACGGGCCGGAACATTTGATTATCCAGACCCGTGACGCCGAAAGCCTGGTGGACGACATCACCAACGCCGGTTCGGTGTTCCTGGGCGACTGGTCGCCGGAATCCGCCGGCGACTACGCCTCCGGCACCAATCATGTCCTGCCGACCTATGGCTACACCAATACCTATTCAAGCCTTGGACTGGCGGACTTTCAAAAACGCATGACGGTGCAGGAACTGACGCCGCAGGGTCTGCTGGCGCTGGCTCCCACCATCGAAATCCTGGCGCAGGCGGAGCAGCTCACCGCCCATAAAAACGCCGTTACGCTGCGCGTCGCCGCGCTCAACCAGGCCCGGCCCGCCTCATCAACCCACGCGCCGTTAACGGCCGATAAGGAGCAATAATGTCCATCAGCCAACTGGCGCGCGCCAATGTGCTGGCGCTCGAGCCTTACCAATCGGCGCGCCGCCTCGGCGGCAAAGGGGATGTCTGGCTCAACGCCAATGAATATCCGCTGCCCCCGACCATTGAAGCGCGTCCCGGCAACCTCAACCGTTATCCCGCCTGCCAGCCGGAGGGGGTGATTAATAATTACGCCGCCTACGCCGGCCTGCGACCGGAACAGGTGCTGGCCTGCCGCGGCGCCGATGAAGCCATCGAACTGCTGATCCGCGCGTTTTGCGAGCCTGGGCAGGACGCCATCCTGTTTTGCCCGCCCACCTACGGCATGTACAGCGTCAGCGCCGAAACCTTCGGCGTGGCGCGCTTCACCGTACCGGCGCGGGACGACTGGCAGCTGGATATGACGGCCATCGAGGCGCGTCTCGACGGCGTCAAGCTGGTTTACATATGCAGCCCCAACAATCCCACCGGCAACGTTATCCGCCCGCAGGACATCAAGCGCCTGCTGGAGCTGACCCGGGGACGCGCGCTGGTGGTGGCCGATGAGGCCTATATCGAATTCTGCCCGCAGGCAACGCTTGCCGGCTGGCTGGCCGATTATCCGCATCTGGTCATCCTGCGCACCCTGTCCAAGGCGTTTGCCCTGGCGGGACTGCGCTGCGGCTTCGCCCTGGCCGACGAGCAGGTTATCCAGCTACTCTTGAAGGTGATCGCCCCCTACCCCCTGTCGCAGCCGGTGGCGGATATCGCCGAACAGGCGCTCGGCGCCGAGGGTTTGGCGCTGATGCGCGCGCGGGTGGCTGAGATTAACGCCACCCGCCAATGGCTGGCGGCGGCCCTGGCGGCGTGCGACTGCGTGCGGGAAGTCTATCCCAGCGCCGCCAATTACCTGCTGGCGCGGTTCGACCCGGCAAGCAACGCCTTCAGGGCATTGTGGGACCAGGGCATTATCCTGCGCGACCAAAGCGCCCAGCCCGGCCTGCGGGACTGTCTGCGCATTACCATCGGCACGCGCGACGAGGCCGAACGGGTGGTAAACGCCCTGCGCGCGCTGGCAAGCCCGGCTGATTCCGCCCGCAAGGAGGCCATGTGAGCCAAAAACTGCTGTTTATCGATCGCGACGGAACCTTGATAAGCGAACCGCCGCAGGATTTCCAGGTCGACCGCCTGGATAAGCTGGCCCTGGAGCCGGATGTGATCCCCGCCCTGCTGGCGCTGCAAAAGGCCGGCTTTCGCCTGGTGATGATCACCAACCAGGATGGCCTGGGCACCGCCAGCTTTCCCCAGGCGGATTTTGACCCGCCGCATAACCTGATGATGCACATATTCAGCTCCCAGGGCATCACGTTTGATGAAGTGCTGATTTGCCCGCATTTGCCGTCCGACGGCTGCGATTGCCGCAAACCGCTCACCGGCATGGTCACCCGCTACCTGGAAGAGGGACGCATCGACCACGCCAACAGCTACGTGATTGGCGATCGGGAAACCGATATCAAGCTTGCGCATAATATGGGCATCAACGGGCTGCGTTACCAGCCGGAGACCCTGGGCTGGCAGGCAATCGCCGACCTGCTAACCCGCCGCGATCGCCATGCCCACGTCAACCGCGTCACCAAGGAAACGGCCATAGACGTGCAGGTCTGGCTGGATCGCGAGGGAGGCAGCAAAATCAATACCGGCGTCGGCTTCTTCGACCATATGCTGGACCAGATCGCCACCCACGGCGGCTTTCGCATGAATATCGAGGTCAAGGGCGACTTGTATATCGACGATCACCACACGGTGGAGGATACCGCGCTGGCGCTCGGCGAGGCGATTAACCAGGCGCTGGGCGATAAGCGCGGCATCGGCCGTTTCGGTTACATGTTGCCGATGGACGAATGCCTGGCGCGCTGCGCGCTGGATATTTCCGGCCGCCCGCACCTGGAATATAAAGCGGAGTATACTTATCAGCGCGTCGGTGATTTAAGCACCGAAATGGTCGAGCACTTTTTCCGCTCGCTGTCCTACGCCATGGCCTGCACCCTGCACCTGAAAACCAAGGGCAAAAACGATCATCACCGGGTCGAAAGCCTGTTCAAGGTGTTCGGCCGCACGCTGCGCCAGGCTATCCGGGTACAAGGCAACACCCTGCCCAGTTCGAAAGGAGTGCTGTGATGAACGTCGTGATCCTCGATACCGGCTGCGCCAACCTGTTCTCGGTCACCGCCGCGGTGCGGCGCCTGGGCTACCAGCCGGTGGTCAGCCGCGATACCGATATCGTGCTGCACGCCGACAAGCTGTTCCTGCCGGGCGTCGGCACCGCCCGGGCGGCGATGGACCAACTGCGCGATCGCAACCTTATCGACCTGGTGAAAGCCTGTACCCAGCCGGTGTTGGGCATTTGCCTGGGCATGCAGCTCCTGGGCCGGGAAAGCGCCGAGAACGGCGGCATCGAGACGCTGGGCATTATCGACGTCACGGTGGATAAAATGACTGATTTCGGCCTGCCCCTGCCCCATATGGGCTGGAACCAGGTACATCCCCACCATGACAGCCGGCTGTTTCGCGGTATCGACGACGGCAGCTATTTTTATTTCGTCCACGGCTACGCCATGCCCCTATGCGCCGCCACCATTGCCCAGACCCACTATGGCGAGCCCTTTACCGCGTCGGTTGAGCAGGATAACTTTTTCGGCGTACAGTTCCATCCTGAACGCTCCGGCGCCGCGGGCGCTCAACTGCTGAAAAATTTTCTGGAGATGTAAACGGTGATCATTCCCGCATTGGATTTAATAAACGGCGAAGTGGTGCGGCTGCATCAGGGCGATTACGGCCGGCAGCGCCAATACGGCGGCGATCCCCTCGGCCGCCTGCAGGAGTACGTCAGGCAGGGCGCGCAGCTGTTGCATCTGGTGGATCTTACCGGCGCCAAAGACCCCGCCGCCCGCCAAATCCCCTTGCTGAAAACCCTGCTGGCGGGCATAGGGGCCACGCCGGTGCAGATTGGCGGCGGCATCCGCAGCGCGCAGGACGTGGCGGCGCTGCTTGACGCCGGCGCCACCCGGGTCGTGGTGGGCTCCACCGCCATCCGCCAGCCGCAGGAAGTACAGCGCTGGTTTGAGCGCTTTGGTCCCGATGCCCTGGTATTGGCCCTCGACGTGCGTATCGACCGCGACGGACAGCGCGAGGTGGCGGTCAGCGGCTGGCAGGAAAACTCCGGCATGACGCTTGAGCAGGCAATCGGCGAGTTTCAATCCGTGGGCCTCAAGCATGTGCTGTGCACCGATATTTCCCGCGACGGCACCCTGGGCGGCTCGAACGTGGCGCTTTACCAGGATATCTGTCGCGCCTGGCCCGCTATCGCCTTCCAGTCCTCCGGCGGCATCGGCTGCCTGGAGGATATTGCGCGGCTGCGCGGCAGCGGCGTGCAGGGCGTGATTGTCGGCCGCGCGCTGCTGGAAGACAAATTTACCGTTGAGGAGGCTATCGCATGCTGGCAAAACGCATAATACCCTGCCTGGATGTGCGCGATGGGCAGGTGGTGAAAGGAGTACAGTTCCGCAACCATGAAATTATCGGCGATATCGTGCCGCTGGCCCGGCGTTATGCCGAAGAAGGCGCGGACGAGCTGGTGTTTTACGATATCACCGCCTCGTCGGACGACCGGGTGGTGGACCAGAGCTGGGTGGAACGGGTGGCGGAGGTGATCGATATCCCGTTTTGCGTGGCCGGCGGCATCAAGACGCTGGAACAGGCGGCGCGCATCCTGTCGTTCGGCGCTGACAAAATCTCCATCAACTCGCCGGCGCTGGCGGACCCCGGGCTGATAAGCCGCCTGGCGGACCGGTTCGGCGTGCAGTGCATTGTGGTAGGCGTCGACACCTGGCATGATCCGGCTACCGGCCGCTACCTGGTCAATCAGTACACCGGCGACGAATCCCGCACCCGGGTGACCCAATGGGAAACCCCCGACTGGGTGGTGGAAGCGCAAAAACGCGGCGCCGGCGAAATTGTGCTCAATATGATGAACCAGGACGGCGTGCGCAACGGCTATGATCTTATACAACTCAAGCTGATACGCGAGCTGTGCCACGTGCCGCTGATTGCCTCCGGCGGCGCGGGCACCCCCGAACATTTCCTGGAGGCGTTTCGCGACGCCGACGTGGACGGCGCGCTGGCCGCCACGGTATTTCATAAACAGATTATTAATATTGGCGAGTTAAAAACCTTTCTCGCCCAACAGGGAGTAGAGATCAGATTATGTTAACGGCACAGCAGTCCATGTCACCCTCGGCCACACGGCTGACCCAGGAACAGCGCAATCTGCTGGACTGGGACAAAACCCATCACATGATGCCCGCCATTGTCCAGCACGCCATTTCCGGTGAAGTATTGATGATGGGGTATATGAATCCGCAGGCGCTACAGGCGACCGAAGACACCGGCAAGGTGACCTTTTTTTCCCGCGGCAAACAACGGCTGTGGACCAAGGGGGAAACCTCGGGCAATTTTTTGCATGTGGTGGGCATTTACCCGGACTGCGATCATGACACCCTGCTGATCCTGGCCAATCCCGACGGTCCCACCTGCCACACCGGCGCCGGCAGCTGTTTTTATCCGGCCGCCACCGACTGGGGTTTCCTGCATAACCTGGAAACCCTGCTGGCGCAAAGGAAAACCGCCGACCCGGAAAGCTCCTACACCGCCCGACTGTACGCCAGCGGCACCAAGCGCATCGCCCAGAAGGTCGGCGAGGAAGGCGTGGAAACCGCCCTGGCGGCCACGGTACACGACCGCGAGGAGCTGACCAACGAGGCGGCGGACTTGGTATATCACCTGCTGGTCCTGCTGCAGGATCAAGACCTGGATTTAAGCCGGGTTATCGGCCGGCTGCGCGAACGGCATCAGTAGCCCTTCAGCGAGCAAACCGGCGATGGCGCGGGCCTGGTGCGCTTGGGGGCACAGGGTCTTTTTCCTTAAATTGACTATTTCAGTCACCCCTATGGTGGTGACTGAATATTCACTGCCGGACACGACAATATCACCTGTAGAAAGATGCAAGGCGGTAAGCATTAAGCTTAAACGCTATTACCATTTTTTTAAAAAACGATTGATTTCCCTGTCTATTTTATTAACTACCTCTTCGGTTTTTTTGCAAAAATTTTCAACATCCTTTTTCACTCGTTCGGCTTCCCGCTTTAGTTTCCTTTCATCAAGCTGACTTAACTGTTCGCCAATTCGGTTGATTTCCCGCGATAACGTTCTCTCATTAAACGCCTTAAGCTGTTCAATAATTCGCCCGGCTTCCTGTTTTATTTTCTTATCATCAAGCTTTTTAGCCCGATCGATAACACGATCTTTTTCGCTCATCACTTTTTGCAAGATACTGGCATTCGGCGTTGTGTCCATGGGTTTATCGCCGGTATTATCCTCAATAGGGGAATTAGACTTGGTGCTGTCATCTGAGCGCTTATTTTGTACCGACGTTAAATATGCAGAAATATCATTAGTTAATGCCATATCGATCTTGCCTGTTGCCTGGCTGCTATCGATGCGCTCAAGCAGGCCGGGGGGCAACGGCTGTGAAGAGTCATTGGCGACACCGATAAGCCTGTCGCGAAGTGATGTCAGGAAACCGGTGTTATCGGCAGGCGTGGAAGCGCTGGCGGAAGGCGTCATGGTAATAACGGGAATAGATTCAACATTCATATTAATTTCCTTTTAATTTATATAAGTGAAACCAGTAAACTTTACTAATAGTAATTGAAAACGCTTATTATCGGTACTTAAACTGCTAATAGCCGAATTATTGCGTGTTGGGGAACGACAGTCAAATAAAATAATAATCCACCTGAACGTCGCCATTTAAATACATTTATTATAATGAAGTTGTTATATTAAAATATCAATCATCACATAACTCACTTTCTAGTAGCCGAATAGCTTTTTTAAACTCTCAGCCAATGTGTCATAAGGCGCGTTATCAGGTAGGGCCATTCAATAAGCGTTGGAATACCGCCAGAAAAATTTGCTCCTCCGGCCCGCTGCCGAGGGACAGCCGCCGGCGATACCGTTCGGCTGTGCCACAAGATGAAACAGGATTCAGTCCCCTGCCGTTACGCGCCGGTGCGGAAAGACATTCAGGCCTACCAAGCCTACCGGACGTGACAGTCATAAAAACCTTAGTGTGCGCGACAGGCACGTAACGCCGCGACGGCCCCTTTTTCACATCGCGCCGCACGGCTTGTTTGGGACAATCAGTACTATTCGACACGGAAAAGTTTTCATAGCGCCATTCCGTCTTGGTTGTCCCATGGGAATTACCGGCATGACTCTTTGGCGTAACGGCGGTTTTAATGCCGAAGCAACCTAGCAAATTGAACATCTACAGCTCCTGGTGATAAAAAAGATAAAGCACGATAATTATTTCACTGACGTGGTTTAAACCCCACGCTTTTTCCAAAGGGCAGCAGTATCGTGAACATCATCATTTTTTTCATCCGCTTTAGCCGTACGATTGCAAAAGCATTAAGGTATTGACTAAAAAAAACCGCCTGGTTGCCCAAGCGGTGAGGTTACGTGCAAAATGCATGCGCTTAAGGCCATGAATAGCCGCGCGCCAGGCAATAGGCGGTTATTCCAGCCATTCGGTATGGAACACGCCTTCCTTGTCGGTACGCTTGTAGGTATGTGCGCCGAAATAATCGCGCTGCGCCTGGATAAGGTTAGCCGGCAGCACCGCCGAGCGGTAGCTGTCGTAATAGGCGATGGCGGCGGACAGGGTCGGGGTCGGAATGCCGTGCTGGACCGCATAGGCCACCACGTCGCGCAACGCCTGCTGATAATCGTCGGCGACCTTTTTGAAGTAAGGCGCCAGCAGCAGGTTGGCGATGTCGGCGTTATCCGCGTAGGCATCGGTGATCTTCTGCAGGAACTGCGCGCGGATAATACAGCCGGCGCGGAAGATCTTGGCGATCTCGCCGTAGTTCAGGTTCCAGTCGTTTTCCTGCGACGCGGCTTTCAGCTGCGAAAATCCCTGAGCATAAGACACGATTTTACCCAGGTAAAGCGCCCGGCGCACTTTCTCGCTGAATTCCTTTTTATCACCGCTGAAGACCTGCTGCGCGGGACCGGACAATACTTTTGACGCGGCAACGCGCTGATCTTTAAGCGACGACAGATAACGGGCAAACACCGACTCGGTTATCAGGCTTAGCGGCTCGCCCAAATCCAGCGAGCTCTGGCTGGTCCATTTACCGGTGCCTTTATTGGCGGCTTCATCGAGGATGACGTCGACCAGGTATTTCCCTTCCTCATCTTTCTTGGTAAAGATGTCCTTGGTGATATCGATAAGATAGCTGTTCAGCTCGCCCTTATTCCATTCGCTGAAGGTGGCCGCCAATTCGTCATTGCTCAGGTTCAGCGCATTTTTCAGCAGCGAATAGGCTTCCGAGATCAGCTGCATATCGCCATACTCGATGCCGTTATGCACCATCTTGACATAATGGCCGGCGCCATCAGGACCAATATAGGCCACGCAGGCTTCGCCTTCGGCGCGGGCGGCGATTTTCTCAAGTATCGGGGCCACCAGGTCGTAAGCGGCTTTCTGTCCGCCGGGCATGATGGACGGCCCTTTCAGCGCGCCCTCCTCGCCACCGGAAACGCCGGTGCCGATAAAGTTGAAGCCTTCGGCCGACAGTTCACGGTTGCGGCGAATGGTATCGCGATAGAAGGTATTGCCGCCGTCGATCAGGATATCGCCCTTTTCCAGATAGGGTTTCAGCGAGTCGATGGTTTTATCGGTGCCTTCGCCGGCTTTCACCATCAGCAGGATGCGCCGGGGTTTTTCCAGTGAATTGACAAATTCTTCCAGGCTGTAATAAGGCACCAGATTCTTATCGGCATTTTCCGCGATGACTTCTTCCGTCTTTTCGCGCGAACGGTTGAAGATGGACACGCTGTAACCACGGCTTTCGATGTTCAGCGCCAGATTACGCCCCATCACCGCCATACCGACTACGCCAATCTGTTGTGTGGACATTAAGCAACTCCTGTCTGAAGTATGAGTCTTAAGTATGAACCACCTGCGGCCGCACGCCGGCCGACAGGGTATAAAATGTGGATGATATGTTAACCCAGCTTGCTGTCCCGCGGGTAGTGATTGGTGCGATAGGCCCGTTAACCGCACGATTTCGCGGCATTCGGCGCGGCGACGTCAATTCGTCAGGCTATCGGGCGCCGCCAGCGGCAGCTTGTCGAGACAGCGCCGGTTAAGCCGCTTGCGCTGACGGTCCAGAAACCAGCCCCATTTATTAAAATAGCGGATGGCCGAAACGATATGGTATAGCATAAAGCGCAGATCCACATAAGAGCGGCGCTGGGATTCATGAACCACCAGCGAATCCGGGCAGTAGCTGACGATATGCTGCGAACAGCTCACCCTGCGCGACAGATCCACATCCTCCAGGTACATAAAAAACCGCGGATCAAAGCCGTGGACATCGCGCAGCACCTCGCGGCTGATGAGCATAAAACAGCCGGACAGCGAAGGGGCGAAAAAAGGTTTGCTGTAGTCGGCCAGGCGCAGTTCGTAATCATTGTTTACCGCACTAGCGGAGCTGGACAGGAACCGGCGCATAAACAGCTGGTAAGGTCCCGGCAACAGTTTACAGCCATGCTGCAGGCTACCGTCCGGGTAGACCACTCTGGGGATGGACAAGCCCACCCCCCGGCTCAGGCTGAACTGATACAGCTTATCGATTTCCCCACGGGCAAACACGATATCCGGATTGCAAATCAGGATAAA
The DNA here is from genome assembly GCF_036398755.1 of Acerihabitans sp. NCBI lineage: Bacteria > Pseudomonadati > Pseudomonadota > Gammaproteobacteria > Enterobacterales > Pectobacteriaceae > Acerihabitans > Acerihabitans sp. Next base: position 24,659 of record NZ_DASWOM010000080.1, read on the forward strand.
CGGCGCGGTGTGGCCGTAGCGTTCAAAAACGGTATTATGACCGGCGCCGAAACCCTTGTTCTCAGGCAGCCGAATCACATCCAGCTTTTCATGGGAAAAGTCGTTGAGCCAATCACAATGAGTACCATTATCAACAATAACCACTTTGGTTACGCTTAGCTCCTCGAACAACGAGGTTAACGTCTGCTTGATGTCTTGATACCGATGCTTGAAAAGCACCAGTGAAGCTATGATTTTCACTGATTGCACCAATTCTAAATTTTATTAAGCAGAACATACGTTAATGTGCTGATACTGCCCAACAATTGCTGATGATGGATGCCGGATTGTCGCATTAATTTCAGGCGTTTGAACACATTATTATTACGGATGGCGCGAAAAGCCTCAAGGCTGTCTTTCGCCGCCGGCGTCAGTTCGCCGTACAGATGCGACAGCACGGCGATGTTGATATCATTCCAGCGCGCCGTGCGCCCGCCATGGGCATAAAGAAAATTACGCAACCGCCGCAGCGGCTCCATGCTGTTGCCGATCACGTTATCGCCGTGCTGGCGATACAATACCGTAGGCTTGGCATCATACTCCACCCGGCCGCCGCAGCCGGTCACCAGTTGGTACAGCGTCCAATCATGGATAACCGGTTTTACCGGCCGGATTTTCGCCAACAGCTCGCGGGCGCGCTGGTTAAACACCATGGTATTGCCGCTGGCGATATTTTGCAGCAGGGCATTGCCAAACGACGGTTGCCGGGTATAGAGCGGAGAATAGCCGATCGGGTTGCCCGCGCCGTCAATCAGTTGCGTACGGGAACAATACAGCGCCGGCAGCCCGGGGTCGGTGGTGTCAAGCCACCGTACCGCCCGGCCGAGCTTGTCATCTACCCAGATATCATCCTGATCGGCAAAGGCGTAATAGTCGGCCCGGAGGGCGTCATGGCCGATAAGCGACATAAAATTATCGCACAGGCCGGTCCCCGGCCCTTGCAGCAGCCTGCCGTCCACGTCCGGCCTGGCAATAAACGCCGCCACCCGCGCCACGGTGTCATCGGTTGAGCCGTCATCGGACACCCAAAGCCGCCAGGGCCGGTGGTCCTGCCGGCTAAAGGAATCCAGCTGCTGCTGCAGATAGGCCGCGCCGTTCCGGCTTGCCAGCAGGATAGCCACTGACGCGCATTGCTTATTCATTTATTTCCACTGATTAAAAAAAAGATCCAGGGCATAAAGCCCCGGCTCATCGTCGACAGCCTGGAGGTCATTGGAATCAATGCTTGAAATAATCGGCAAATTTCATGGTCTGGTTACGGGTCGATCCCCAGGAATCAAAGTTTTCTATGATAGTAAAATGTTCGTCGCTGCGCCACAGGTCGCCGGTCACCAGATCAATCAACGGCTGCGCCTGCTGCATGGGGCTGACCACCAGCCCCAGCCGCTGCTGCAAGCGGAAATAATCGTCGACAAAAACATCAACGCCGTCGTTGAGCAAATTGATAAGCGCGCTGTGATCCTTAACCCGCGCCCGGCCGGGATCGCCGACGGTGGTTACCCGCAGGCCGTGAGGCAGATAGCCGATAATGCTATTGTGGGGGGCGGAAAAAAACAGCTCAACCGCAACGCGATTTTCATAAATTTTATCCACCAGCGCGGGCGAGGCCGATGCGGAGGACACCAACGCCTTCATGACCTGGCGAGGGTCGCGGCGCCGGCGCTCAAGCGTATTGGCCAGACAAAAATAGTAGCCCACCACACTTACATCCATCAGCTTCGCCACCGCCAGCTCAAAGGCCTCCTGGGTGGTGCCGCTCCAGCCGACGTCCACCAGCGCCACCTTACTGCCGGCGCTGATATTCATACTCTTAAGATAGATAAACAGCCCACGGCGGTTGCGTTGGCAAATCTTCAGGATTTCCCCGCGATAGGCGCTGAGGAATTTCATGACCAACGCATGATTTTCCGGGCCGATCTTGACGCCGGGCGCAAAGCCCAGATCCGTCAAAACCGACTGCTGCGGCGGTTCCATGCCGATGCGCTCCAATAATTCGCCGGGCGCCAGACCGTCGGATCCCGACATTAAGAACGCAATATTCTGATCGAAATTCTCTTCATCGATCGCCGCCAGGTTAAAGGCAATGCGCGATCCCATAAAATAGCAAAACGACGGCAGTCTGGCGCTGAAATAACGCCGCGCCACCCGTTCAGGGATATACCCGTCCCGCGAAACAAACAGCACATGATCCACCGCGTCCGCCTGGCTTTGCTCGGCAATCCATGACAGGAAACCCAAGGTCGCGGTGGCCTGATATTTAAAGCCCAGTTCCTGAAATGAATTTGCCGGAATTTTACCCGCGCTGACGGTATTAAGCATGCCGGCCGCCAGCGAGCCCATCAACGGCAATGACTTTTTCTCCGCCGGCGCGGGACTCGGCTGATAATGAAACGCGGCCAGCTTTTTTTCGCGCGGACGCTGAACATCAGCCAGATAATTATCGCCGATATGCAGGATGTCCTGAGGCGCGACGCCATAGGTATCGACGATCAGATCAAACAATTCCCCGGCATCCCGCTTGGTGGCGTTGCGATCGGCGGAGATAAATAAGGGTACGTCCTGGATATGATACTTCAGCAACACCTCGTTAAAAAACGCTTCGCCGAAATACATATCCGAGGTGATCACCACGGTCTTGCCCTGCTCGATCAGTGCCTTAAATATCGTGAACAGCTCATCGTTAGGCATGACCAGCGCCTTTTCCAGGTCATATTCGGCCCGCATCAGCGTAGCGCAAAGCTCCGGCGTGGCGTTGAA
>NZ_DASWOM010000081.1:0-5774 GCF_036398755.1 Acerihabitans sp.
AAACATGCTCTGCAGTAGTCATACCGATAATCACGGCTTCAAGGACTAATAGACCGCCAGCTTGGAGCGGATAGCATTTTAATGTCATTACCAGTGTGAAAATAAATTCGATGACCAATAACCATCCCGTTAAAAAGTGGCTCACGAAGAAAAACAATAATGGGTTTAGGATAAGAAAAACGACGATGATGACTTTGTACCAGTCTGGGGATTGCCCAAGAAAATTTCTCACCAATGCGGTTGGATAACTTGTATTCATCGTGATTTTTTATGCCCGATGAAATCATCAACTTAAAGATAACTTTAACGTGAGATGATGAACGTCATACTGTGCCCAAAGGATGATAATTGTCAAGAATGTTGGTAGTAACGGTGAGAGTTTACTTGCCATAGTATTCCTCTTATTACTGAGTTAAAATAAAACTCCCATAATATATTTTGCTAAAAGTCGCTATTATCCATGAAAATATGATTTTATCATTTGATATAAATTTATTTAGGGCATAATAGCGCAGAGATAGACATAGATGAACTTAACGTCTTATCGACACAGAGTCTGACATATTAAGCGAATACTCATTCTGTACTGATTGGATCTTGTTCATAACATTTCTTCAACTAAAATATATAATTTTAGACCATACTCTCATCAGTCTAACATCTTGTATCCATTTGATGACATCATATCCGGATAAGTGCGTTACACTGTGTGCTTTATTTTTAAATTTTAATGATAAAAGCCTATGAAGCCGCTGCAGCCAAAATCGCCCACAGTACTTACCTTACAGCGACGCAGGGACGTCATTCGCCAATTTATACAGCGTGATAAAACGCCGGTGATAATCCTAATCTTGGCAGCGCTGGTAGGTATTATTGCCGGCCTGGTAGGTGTGGCTTTTGAGAAAGCAGTGGATTGGGTGCAACAACGGCGTCTATCCGCGTTGGCGCATGTCGCCAATAGCTGGATCCTTGTTTGGCCTCTGTCCTTCATTATCTCCGCCTTGCTGGCGATGCTGGGCTATTATCTTGTTCGGCGTTTTGCGCCGGAAGCCAGCGGTTCAGGCATACCGGAGATCGAAGGCGCGCTGGAGGAACTGCGGCCGGTACGTTGGTGGCGGGTGATCCCGGTAAAATTTATCGGCGGTATGGGGACGCTGGGCGCCGGGATGGTGTTGGGGCGAGAAGGACCCACGGTACAAATGGGGGGGAATGTCGGACGCATGATAGTGGATATCTTTCACCTGCGCGGCGCCGAAGCACGGCATACCCTTCTGGCAACGGGGGCGGCGGCGGGGCTTTCAGCGGCGTTTAATGCCCCGCTGGCAGGAATTCTATTTATTATTGAAGAAATGCGTCCGCAGTTCCGCTATAACCTGATTTCAATTAAAGCCGTTTTTATTGGCGTCATCATGTCGACTATGGTGTTTCGCTTCTTTAATGGCGAGCATTCAGTAATCGATATAGGCAGATTGGCCTCTGCGCCCATGGATACGCTTTGGTTGTATCTGCTTCAGGGGATGGTATTTGGTCTGGTTGGAATGTCATTCAATATAATGGTGTTTCGCAGCCAGGACCTGTTTGCCCGATTACATGGCGGCAACTTACGTAAATTCCTGCTCATCGGCGGCATTCTGGGCGGAGGATGCGGGCTCCTTCTACTCGTTCAGCAGGCCGCTATCGGCGGTGGTTTTGCGCTGATACCTATCGTCGCGGCAGGAAACTATACCCTAGGTATGTTGGTATTGATTTTTATTGTCCGAATGGTGACTACCCTACTCTGTTTCGGCTCAGGGGCTCCCGGGGGAATTTTTGCGCCCATGCTGGCTTTGGGAACCGTATTGGGTACCGTATTCGGTATGGCAAGCATCCATTGGTTCCCCTATTATGGCCTCGAGGTCGGAACCTTTGCCATAGCCGGCATGGGGGCGCTTTTCGCCGCGTCGGTGCGGGCACCCCTTACCGGGATCGTATTGGTGTTGGAAATGACGGATAACTATCAGCTCATTTTACCGATGATTATTACCTGTTTGGGCGCCACGATAGTCGCACAGCTTTTGGGCGGGAAACCCTTATATTCAGCCCTGCTTGCCCGTACTTTACAACGGCAGGAGGCCGCGATGGCAATGTCGGTTGATAAGGTTGCCGATGATGAAATCACGACCACGCGCGACCTCACAGCGGCCGCTTCCGGCGAAAAGTAAACCCACTCCCACTGTTGCTGCTTATCATCCGGTGTTTACACCGGCACCGAGAACTGGAAACACGCACCGCGTTCAGGGTCTTCAATGAGAGTAATGTCGCTGCCGTGCAGTTGCAGAATACGGCGGACGATCATAAGGCCGAGCCCGCCGGCCCGGTGTTTATTGGCGCTGAGGATCGACGGACGGACAAACAGATTCTCTTTAAGCTCCGGAGCGATACCCGGGCCGCTGTCTTTAAGACGCACCATCACCTGGCCTTCGTTTTTCCACAATCTGATCCCGATGGTGCCGCCTTCTGGCGTATGGCGTATGGCATTATCCAGGAGATTGGTCAGCACTCTTTCAATCATCCCCAGATCCGCGTTAACCAGCGGGATGCCGGGCGTTATGTCGGCCTGCAGCTTTTGTCCGCGCGTCTCGGTGGCCAGTTCGAATTTTTGAAAGACGTCCTGCACCAGTTCGCACAGGGAAAACGACTCTTTTTGCGGTTTTACCACGCCATATTCCAGCCGGGCCAGTTCGAACAGCTCCTGGGCCAGCCGTCCGACCTTTTTACTCTGCGTCAGCGCAATGTTCAGATAGCGCTGCCTGTCCTCATCGCTCAGATGGTCCGATTTCACCGACAGTGTTTCCAGATATCCATGCAGTGACGTCAGCGGCGTACGCAGGTCATGGGAAATATTCGCGATAAATTCACGCCGCTGCTGGTCCTGCACCATCAGGCTTTGCCATTGCTGGTCAATGCGTTTTGCCAGCGCGACAAAAGCCTGCTGTAACTGCGTCACTTCATCGCGCGGAGCACCGGCTGGCACATCGATTTTCGCCAGCGTCTGGATGGCCTCCATCCCGCCACGGTCCAGCATGGCTATTTGCGCCGTCAGTTTGCGCACCGGGCGCGTCACCCAGCGAAATGCCAGCGCACCGGCCAGCAAACCAAACAACGCCACCAGTCCCATAGAACGCAGCGCCATATAAATCGCTGATTGGTATTGGGCATCGCTGCTCAGCGCGGTGTATGCGTCGCCGAGCAGTACGATATACACATAACCTTTGGTCACGCCGTCCACCTGCAGCGGCGCGGCGCTGAAGACCTGACGGTTTTGCGGCTCGCGCGGGTTATCGCCATAGACCGGCATTTTCGCGCCGTGCAGCAGCGCGTTAATGGGTGTTAAGTCGATCTTCCGCTGCTGCAGTTTTCCTGCCGGCGCCGCGTTGCCGACGATATTACCGTCTTTATCCAGCAGATACACTTCAACACTCGGGTTGACCGCCATCAGTTGATCAAATAACCGGTGCACCGCTTGCGGATTCAACCCCTCCTGGCTGAGCAGCGGGTTATTGGCCGCAATCTGCGTTGCCAGATTGGCCGACAGCCGCTGGATCACCGACTGGCTGTATTGATTACTGGAACGCACCTGCATATAACCGGAAAGCGAGCAGCAGGCGATCAGCAACAGCATGAATACCAGGGTCAATCTTTGCGCCAGCGTGAGATTTTTCATGATTTACCCTTGCATGCTTTCAGAGGAGGACACGAATTTATAACCCTTTCCCCATACGGTCAGAATCCGCTCCGGCTCGGCCGGGTTAGCTTCTATCTTGATGCGCAGCCGATTGATATGGGTGTTCACCGTATGTTCATAGCCTTCGTGCTCATAGCCCCACACCTGATTTAACAGACTGAGGCGCGAAAACACTTTGCCGGGATTTTTAGCAAAGAAGTACAACAGGTCAAACTCCCGCGGCGTCAGCTCGACGGGTTGCTGATTAAGCATCACTTCACGGGCAATCGGGTCAATTGCCAGACCGGGAAAACTCAACGTTCCGGCGTCCATTTTCAAATTGCGGCTCATGGCTTCCTGACGGCGGAAAAGCGCTTTGACCCGCGCCACCAGCTCCAGCATCGAGAAAGGTTTCGCCAGATAGTCATCGGCGCCCAGCTCCAGGCCGAGCACCCGGTGCACTTCGCTGGAGCGCGCGCTGATAATAATGATCGGCGTATAGCGCGTCATATTACGGGCGCGGCGGCAGATCTCCAAACCATCGACGCCCGGCAGCATCAGGTCGAGGATTAATGCGTCCCAGCCGCCTTTTTCCAGCAACGTTGCGCCCAGATTGCCGTCGCCGGCGTGGGTAATGTCATAACCTTCATCGCGCAGATGCAGGCTGAGTAATTCAGCGATATCGCCGTCATCTTCGACGATCAGGATCTTTTTAGCTTTATCCATTTTTTTCATCTTTAAGCGTGGCTTCCCCGTACTGTCTGAGTCTACACAAGCAACTCACCCTGAGTTATCACATTTTATTTAACGTTGCGTGAGGTCTCGGGGAACAAATCCGCTCAATACTCGCCACATCGCAAGGCGGGTGGCAGGAAAAATCATGATGCCAGAAACTCATTTACCTACGGGCACTATACCCAAACCGGTAACGGTTCATCCTTTATGGCTGCGGCTGACGCACTGGCTGAATGCGCTGGCGGTACTGGTCATGGTGACCAGCGGTTGGCAAATTTATAATGCTTCGCCGCTGTTTGATTTTGACTTTCCCCCAACAATCACCCTCGGCGGCTGGCTGGGCGGTGCGATCCAATGGCATTTCGCCGGCATGTGGCTGTTTGGCCTCAACGGCCTGTTTTACCTGCTAATGAATATTCTCACCGGTCGCATGAAACAGAAATTCTGGCCGCTGACGCCGCGCGGCATTTTCAATGACCTGCGGGCGGCATTCCGCGGCAAGCTGCAACATGACGATTTGCACCACTACAACATGGTACAGCGCGCGGCTTATGTGTTTGTGATGCTCGACGGCATTTTGCTGGCCATTTCCGGCCTAGTGGTATGGAAGTCGGTGCAGTTCCCGCTATTGAGGGAATTGCTCGGCGGTTATGACACCGCACGCTATGTGCACTTTTTGGCGATGGCTGCTCTGGTGGGATTTGTGGCGCTGCATTTGGTGATGGTGGCGCTGGTACCGAGAACCCTGATTGCCATGCTGCGTGGCCGCTAAGGAAGACCGATGAAAAACAGCATAAAAAGAAGCATCCGTCCGATTTTCAGCGCTGCCGAGAGCTCGGCCATTGTACATGAAGCGCAGAAACAGATAATCCGCCGGCTCGATGCGCCGTCGCGCCGTCTCTTCCTGCAGCGCGGACTGACGCTTGGCGGCGTGGCGATGCTGACCGGCTGTGATATCAGCGATAACGCCGGCGTAGAAAGCGCGCTCGCTAAGATTTCCGTCTTCAACGATCGCGTTCAGGGCTGGCTGTTTGGCTCGACGCGCCTCGCACCGGTGTATGCCGAATCGATGATCACCCGACCATTTCCGTTTAACGCCTTTTATGCCGAAGACGACGCGCCTGAAGTGGACGGAACGGCTTATCGTCTGAAAATCGTCGGTCTGGCATTGGATAAACGCGAATGGCCGCTGTCAACGCTCCACCAAATGGCGCAGGTCAGTCAGGTAACGCGACACATTTGCGTCGAAGGCTGGAGCGCTATCGGTAAATGGGGCGGGGTCCCGTTCGGAGATTTTTTACGCCTGATTGGCGCCGACCTCAGCGCCGAATACGTC
>NZ_DASWOM010000082.1:0-6871 GCF_036398755.1 Acerihabitans sp.
TTGCCGCCGCGGGCGGAGCAAGTAATATTAACAGCATTGACGCCTGTATTAGTCGTCTGCGCCTAACGGTAATAGACGCTACGCTGGTCAATGATGCCGCGGCTAAGCGGCTGGGAGCAGTTGGCGTGATTCGCCCTAATAGGAACTCGGCACAACTTATCGTTGGCACCGCAGCTGAATCTATAGCCGATGCGATGAAACAGGTAATAGCCAGCGGCGGCGGCCGGTAACGGGTAATATTGCTTAAGTGGATGTCGGGATAGCCCATTGTTTATTTGGTTTTGAGCGAAGCACTGCGGCTTTTGATCACTCCGGCCCTGTACATGAATCTGTATAAATGCCTTTTCTCAGAAGTGACCGTCCAGGCGGTCACCGAACTCGATAATAAAGCGGCTCATCGCCATACGCCAGTCCCTCAGCGGCATCGTCCATTTCTGTTATCCGTGCTGATTTAATCACCCATCATCGCCAGCGTCGTTACAGATAAATTCGCTGGTATTCTGCCAGGCAAAGAATGGCCATCGCCTGGCCATAGGGCATCGGGGTCAGCGGGATCTGACGGTAATAGTCCAGATCCTTGCCCATCTCGGTGCCAAACGATACCTGCCTGAGTTCTCCATCGTCGCTGATATGGTCCACTACCCCGCGCACCGCTTTCTCGGCCACCGAGGCATATGACGGATCTATATACCGTTTGCGCACCGCCTTGAGAATACCGTAGGCGAAGCCGGCGGTGGCCGAACTTTCCAGATAGGAATCGCGGTCGTCCAGCAGCGTGTGCCACAGTCCGCTATCGTCTTGTAGCTCAGCCAGAGCGCTGACCTGGCTGGTTAGCACTTGCAATAGATAGCGGCGGGTGACGTCCTGCTCCGGCAGGTCCAGCAGTTCAAGGAAATCCGGTATTGCCACCGTCAGCCAACTGTTGCCGCGCCCCCAGCGTGCCCGGGAAAAGTTATGATGGCCCTCAAAGGTCCAGCCGTGAAACCACAGTCCGGTCTCCCGGTCCATTAAATAGTGAATATGCACCAGGAACTGATATTTGGCCTCTTCCACAAACTCGGGTCGGTTCAACAGCATGCCGATTTTAGCCAACGGCAGCACGGTCATCATTAGCGTGTCGTCCCACAGTTGCTGATGATTCTCCTTGTGGATAACGATATGTTGCAGCGCGCCTTTATCGGTACGCGGCATGTCGTACATTATCCATTCCGCCCAGCGTTCCAGATAGGGGCGCCAGGCCGGATTGCGGGTTTCCTCGTAGCGATAGGCCAGCGTCAGCAAGGGACATACGGTATTGACGTTCTTGGTTGGCGTGCCTTCAGCCAGCCGCGCGTTAAACCAGTCGTCGATAATTCCCCGCATTTGCTGGTCGCCGGTCTGCTGGTAATACTGGTAAATACCATACAGGCCAATGCCATGCGTCCATTCCCATCCGGCAGCCCAACCCTTGGCGTCAATCACCCGGCCATCGTCAAGGCGCAGCACAAACTCGCCGGTGGAGTCCTCGATATTGATCAGATTATGAGTAACGTTGTGGATCAGCTTTTTAAGCGCATCGCGGGAAATGAAATATTCCGGCTGGCGCAGAAGCGCACTGTGTTTTACGGGAAAAATTGTCATGATTTTATCCTGCGTATTTATCGTTTTCAGAAGAGGAAAGCGTTGGGCGCGCATTACCGGCTTTGACCGGCGGCGCTTTGTGGCGGTTTAGATAACCGATGTTGTTGTTGCCCCAGAGGGATTCGTATTGCAAACCAGTCAGCATTTCCACCGTGGCGCGGGTCTTGGGCGACACGCTTTCCGGCAGAGTGCGATTGGCGGCGCGCATCCGGCGGTTTTCGTCCTGCAGCAGTTGATGGGTATGTAGATTAAGCTTATAGGTCAGGGATATGGCAAAGCCGATCGCCAGCACGCCTACCGTACCGACGCTGAGAATCAGTAGGATGGTATGGCTGACTTGCGGATCCTGCACGCTTTGACCGGAGACAAAGCCGGACAACTGCATGACGATGCCCACCAGCATCACCGCCCCGGCCTGTGAAGCTTTGCGGGTCATGGTCATCACCCCGGCGAAAATTCCTTCGCGGCGCTGCGAGGTGATAATTTCATCCACATCAGAAATGTAGGTATAGGTATTCCACGGCACATAATTGATCCCGCCGCGGCCCAGCCCGGCAATGACGGAAATGAATATCAGCAAGGCGTACACATCGCTCATCCCGGCATAATACACCAGGGCGAACGACGCCGAAGCCAGGCCGAACAGCACCACAACAAGTCGATAGGAAGGCGCGGGTCCGAAGCGGATGCACAGCGGGATCATGCCGATGACCGCCACGAATTGCAGAATAGCCATTACGCCCATCAGGTTAGAAGCCACAGTGGCGCTTTGCATTAGCACGAACACGACATAATAGGTAAACACCGCATTGAACACATCCTGCGCGATATACCCCCCCAGGTACAGCCCCAGATGCTGACGGAAAATCTTGATGCGCAGGGTCGAGGTGAGTTCGACGCGCAGGCGTTTGAGGCTCTGGCCTAGCGTCAATTGCTGCTTTTCGCGCTCAACCTTACGCTCAGCCTCGGATTTCAGCGCGGCCGGGCGTTCCCAGGTGAAGCAGTACACCAAGGTCAGCACGATGGCGCAGATAATAGCGAACACCAGGCTGGCATAGAAAAACGAGATGGCGTTGTCCTTGCCGAAGTGGGACAGAAGAATGCCGGGCATGAACGCTGCCAGAATCGCGGACAGCTGTCCCATCGCAATGCGGGCGCCGGAGAATTTTGTTTTCTGCCTAAAATCATCCGTCATTTCCGGCACCAGCGTTTCGTAGGGCACCAAAATCATGGTATAGACAACGTCGAATAACAGATAGGTAAGCAGGTAGTACCAGAAACCCATGCCGCCAACCCACATGAAGGTGTAGCTAAAGACGAACGGGATACCCAACAGGATGAAGAACTTGCGCCGCCCGAACCGTTTACCGAACCAGTTGCTACCGAAGTTGTCGCTCAGATAGCCCATGAGCGGGCTGGCGAAAGCGTCCAGCACGCGCGCGCACGCGAAGATAAAGGTGGCTTCAATGGGGGAAAGCCCACAGAAAGTGGTATAGAAATAAAGCAGCCAGGCGGCGGTCAACACGGCGGTGCCGGCGCCTAAAAAGTCACCCGAGCCGTAGGCCAGATAATGGGGAAGTCCTATGGTACGTGTTTTCATTGTTATGATGCCCCAAATTGAAAAGATTGGATGGGGAAATACGCCGGCTCGAAATAAATAAACCGGCGCCTTCGGCTCTATTATCTATACCGGCCGATGCTTAATCGGCGTGGGGAACCAGCAAAACCTTGACGGCCTGCGGCGTGCCGAAGGTTTTGAACGCTTCCTGCCAGTTATCAAGCGCAAATTTATGCGTAACGATGCCATCGGCGGTCATCAGCTTGCGATGGAACAAGTCGATAACAGTTTCATAGCAGCCTGGGCTGAGATGCGCGCCGCGAATATCAAGCTCCTTGCGATCGCCGATAATCGACCAGTCGACGGACGTCTCCCGGCTGAAAACGCTGAATTCCACAAAACGCCCCAGCTTACGCACCATTTGCAGCCCCTGATTTACGGCGGCGGGGTTGCCGGTAGCTTCAATATAGACATCGCAGCCATAGCCATCGGTCATCGCTTTCACCCTGGCGACCACATCGTCTTCCAGCGGATTCAGCGCCTCGTCCGCCCCCAGCGTCTTCGCCAGCGCCAGGCGGTATGGCATGGTATCGATAACGATTAATTTTTTTGGCGTCTTCAGCTTAATTGCCTGGATCATACCCAGCCCTAAGGTACCGGCGCCCGCCAGTACCACCACATCGTTAAATTCAATGCTGGCGCGGTTGACCGCATGTACGGAACAGGAGAAGGGTTCTATCAGGGCGCACTCTTCCGGCGTCAGGCTCTTTGGGATTTTATGTACCCGGCTGGTGGGTTTGAACAACATATATTCCGCCATGCCGCCGTCGGCATCCTGCTTTTGAAAACCGTAGATATCGTGTTTTTCGCACATCCAGTACTGCCCGCTGCGGCAGAAGCGACACTTTTCACAGGGGACGATTTGCTCGGCGATCGCCCGATCGCCGAGCTGAACGCCGAAATGCTCCAGCCCGTTCGGGCCAGCGGCCACGACTTCACCATAGAACTCATGGCCGGAGACCACCGGTGTTTTCACGTACCTGGGGAAAGTGTCATTGCCCCAGAACATCGGTGCGCCGTGATAGCAGTGAAAATCGGACGCGCAGATACCGCAGGCGCCTATCTTCACCAGCAGCTCCTTTTCTTTGGGCTGCGGCAAGGGGGCCGAGATCAGACGGTAGTCTTCAGGGCCAAAGTTGACCAATTGCTTGATTTCAGAAGGTAGAGTTGTCACGAACGTTCTTCCTATAATAATGATGTGCAATCAGGTTAAAATGTTTTCGTAAACATTAATAACAATCTTCGTGTTTTATGTGATCCATATTGCAAATTATTTATTTTATATTTATTTATCAAATAGATAACTAATAATAGTTTTCATATTTTAAAAAAAATAATTTTTAATCTCGAAATTAATCCTAAAATAATCATTAAAATGTTTACGTGAACATATTGATTATACAAAATTTCCCGCCTCCGATTACCTCTCATAACAGGCTGAGCGGATATTCTAGCCGGGTGCTGGAGCATCATGGGAAGGAGTAGCGGATTTGGCCATGCGGGCAGCGATGTAGCGTTTTTTTATGCCGCTTAGTGTGGATGCGTCCATCCAACCGCCGGGTTAAGCCATGCTGTGGCGCCGTCTAGGGCCGCGGTGGCATTGGGGCTTGAAGTTATGGATATTTACAGCGGAGTTTCTTTTGCCGCAGCGCTGTTGGCTCGATTTATCGCGCCAGTCCTGGCGAGTACTTCCTTGGCCTCTTAGCGATGGTTTTTCAAGAAGCCATTGATAATCGTGCGTTGTTGCCAAGGACGATCTTCAATTGCCGCGATCAGGTTTTCCGCGACGGTCATTGCCCACTGATTGTAATCATGCACCACGCAGGGATAGAACAAGCCGAAATCCTCAGCGTTGGGAATATCATCAATCGACAGAAAATCGATCTTGTTGAGTGACCAACGATTGGCAATGTTGCTGGCAGCCAGTGAAATCGCACCATTGATGCCGATAATAGCGTCGTAATCGATCGCGCCCGAGGAGAAGTGGCTGGCTATTTTCTCCTTCGCCAAGTCGTAGCGGTAATCGGCGTATAGGCGCGTTACCCGTATGTCAGACGGGATATTTTCACAAATGCTGTCAACGCGCGAGCGAGTAATGCGCGAACGCTCGTTGCCTCCGACGATCAGGATCTTTCGGTAGCCTTTTTCCCTCACCACTGAAGCGATAAGCTCGCCGGCGCGCTGGTCATTCACACTGACTGCGGGCAGAGAGGTATTGAACTGGCGATCGAACTGGATCAGCTTGGTCGAAGAATTGTGCAGTATTTTCAAATGGCTGACGTCATAGTCCGGCGTATCGCTAATGACCGACAGCACCACGCCCGCCGCTTTGTAGCCCACCAAGGTGTTGATGGCCCTGGCCTCTGATTCCCGACTGCCGCGGGTGGTGAAAATCATCACTGAATACCCTTTGGCCTCGGCATGGTGGCACATTTCCTGAATGACATAGGCATAGCTTTGATTAAACGTATCGTCGGTGACGATACCGATGATCGGACTCTGAGTGGTTTTAATGTTTTGCGCGAAAACGTTAGGAACATAGTCTAACTGGCGCGCAATCTGCAGAATCTTCTCCCGGGTTTGCGTTTTTACTTTTTCCGGCGCGGTAAAGGTTCGGGAAACGGTAATACTGCTTACGCCGGCGAGGAGCGCAATATCCGTGATAGTGGCAGATTTATTACCAAAAGCTTTCATATGGCGCAGATCATCGGTCCTAAAGAGAGCCAGTATATCATCTAAAATACCTGGGATTACTCACAAGTTTTAACAGCATAGCCGCTACTTTTTTTCTATTGCCGAGGGTTCGTGTTTGCATTTTTCTATTTACAAAACTTTAACGTATTTGACACGACTTAAATTGCTTTTTTATTTCAATCTGTTTTATTTGTTGACCAATGGTAACGCAAACCCACGAGGACGACGCCTTATGCGCTGGCGCAACTCGGCCGACAGTTTCGGCCATATCAGCATTGCCATCCACTGGCTGGTGGCGTTCACCCTGTACGGCATGTTTGCGCTTGGCCTGTGGATGGTGACGCTTGGCTATTATGCGACCTGGTATCATCGCGCGCCCGAACTGCACAAAAGCATCGGCTGTGTCCTTTTCGCCATCATGATCTTACGCCTGATCTGGCGTTTTATTTCCCCGCCGCCCAAACCCCTCGGCCATTACTCGCCGCTGACCCGCGCCGGCGCGGTGCTGGCGCATTGGACTTTATATATCCTGCTGTTCGCCCTGCTTACCAGCGGGTATTTGATTTCCACCGCGGACGGGCAGCCGATAATTGTATTCGGCTGGTTTTCCGTTCCGGCCACCCTGAGCGGCCTGGCGGGGCAGGCCGATTTAGCGGGCGACATCCATTTATACCTGGCGTGGTGCGTGGTGATCCTGTCGGTATTGCACGGCCTGGCCGCGTTAAAACATCATTTTATCGATGGCGACATTACCCTCAGGCGGATGCTGGGGTATCGCCTTCATCAACCTGCGCAATATAAGGAAAGACACCATGCTGAAAAAGACTAGCCTGGGCCTGGCGGCGATCGCGTTATTATTCGCCGCGGGCATAGCCGGTGCGGCGGAGTATAAAATTGATAAGCAGGGCCAGCATGCTTTTATTCAATTCAAGATCAAAC
>NZ_DASWOM010000083.1:0-81945 GCF_036398755.1 Acerihabitans sp.
GAACTTGCGGCGGCCGAAGCGCTTGCCAAGCCAGGTGCCGCCGAAGTTATCGGTCAGGTAGCCCATCAGCGGGCTGACCACCGCGTCCAGTACCCGCGCGCAGGCAAAGATAAAGGTGGCTTCGATGGGCGAAAGGCCGCAAAAGGTGGTGTAAAAATAAAGCAGCCAGGCGGCGGTCAGGGCGGTGGTGCCCGCCCCCAGGAAGTCGCCGGAGCCATAAGCCAGGTACTGAGGTAAACCTATGGAACGTATTTTCATCGCTGTGATGTCCAGGGTTGTATCATGGAAGACATAGTTGGAAGAACATCTGAATCTGCCGGTTATAACGCGGTTCAAGATAGAACCAACCTGCGATGAAAACCTTTCTGCGGCTGCCAGAACCCAGGGTCCGGTGGCAAAAAAATGAAGAGAATAGCGATCGAGGTCAAATTTATAAAAAAATAGTTTATTTTTAATAAAACATCATTTTATTTAACAGCAACGGGAATAATGGCAGCGCGTCGCCCTTTATCCCGGCCGGGGTTTAGGCGCACGGGTTCCCGCCTGGCGCGGCGGCGATCCGCCGCCGCCCCGCCCGTCAGCTTCCCTTGGCCTTACCGTCCTCCCGCCAGTGATCCAGGTAGGCCATGACCGCCCGCAGGGCTTCGTTTCGCACCGCGTTATCGATGCGTCCATCCTGTACATAGCCGAACTTCAGGCAAGCGAAGCCGATTTCAACGGCGAGGGTCGCAACGTCGGGCGACACCGGTAATGCCGGCAGTTCGCCC
Organism: Acerihabitans sp.; assembly: GCF_036398755.1. NCBI lineage: Bacteria > Pseudomonadati > Pseudomonadota > Gammaproteobacteria > Enterobacterales > Pectobacteriaceae > Acerihabitans > Acerihabitans sp. The sequence continues at coordinate 768 of NZ_DASWOM010000083.1, forward strand.
AAGCGCGCGGCCGTGTCGCGCAGCAGGCGTCCAATCGATGCGTTCTTGACGGCATGGGCGTCACGGTCGGTATCGCTAAAAGAACCATTCAGCAACAGCACGCTCGCCACCGGATGGGCGTTGTAATACTCCACGCAAATATCTATCACTATCCGCACCCACGCGCCAAGCGTACGGGCGCGGGCGGCGCCCGAATCCGCGATGGCGTCGGCAAGGCGCCGCATATGGATCTGCGCGATGTGCGCGTATAGCGCGTACTTATCCGGAAAGAAGGGATAGATGCTGGCCCTCGGCACTTCAGCCAGGGCCGCAAGGGCGGGTATCGAGGTTTTTTCCGGGCCCAGTTGTTCGAGCATGCGCTCCGCCGCCTCGATAACCCGGGTCATGCGTTCCAGCGACCGTTCCTGCACGGGACGGCGCGTTCGTTTTTCCTTGGGGGGACTTGCGTCAAAATCAGACATATGTTAGATTTCTAAAAAGTGACAGATGTTGGATATTAGCAGATTTTACCAGCGATGACCACGCCATACGCCAAGCCGGCCCGGCATGCGGTCAAAACTTTACCTTGAACATTCAAACAGGAGACGCCATGACCGCCGTAAACGGGGAGATTCACATCCATGTCGAGGAACAGGGCGAAAACGACCCGTCGCTGGTGTTCCTGCATTATTGGGGCGGGTCGTCCCGAACCTGGAGCCACGTCATCGACGCCTTGGCCAGCGCCTGGCGCACCATCGCCGTCGATCTGCGCGGTTGGGGCTTGTCGGATGCGCCGCAGGAGGGTTATGCGCTGGCCGACTTCGCCGATGACGTTGAGCGGGTGATCATGGCGCGAGGTTTGACGAATTTCGTGCTGGTCGGGCACTCCATGGGCGGCAAGATCGCTCAACTGGTCGCGTCGCGCCAGCCGGAGGGGCTGGCCGGGCTGGTGCTGGTCGCCCCCTCGCCGCCCACGCCGCTCGGGCTGCCGCCCGAGGTGCGCGCCGGCATGGAGGCCGCGTACGCGTCCGCGGCCTCGGTTGCGGCCACCATCGACCAGGTGCTTACGGCGAAGCCTCTCACCGAAGACCAGCGCCGGCAGGTTATCGAAGACAGCCTGCGCGGCGGCGCGGCGGCAAAAATCGCCTGGCCGCGCTATACCAGCCAAGAGGATATTTCGACCGCGGTGAGCGCGATTACGGTGCCGGTTCTGGTGATCGCCGGTGAATGTGATCGGGTCGACAGCGTCTTGACGCTCGAGACGGAACTGCTGCCGCGCATTCCCCAGGCCGGGATGCGGGTACTGGCGGGTACCGGACATTTATCCCCCCTGGAATCGCCTGGGGAAATCGCCGGATTGATCAGAACCTTTATTGCGGCACTGCCCTAAAACGTCATACCGGCGCGCGTCAGACAAGCGCCATAACCTTTTTCACCTGCATAGGAAGAATATAATATGTACAAGACCATTCTTATTACCGGCGCCGGCTCCGGCTTTGGCGAAGCGGCGGCCATCGGCTTGGCGCGCAACGGCCACCAGGTTATCGCCACCGTGCAATGTTCGCCACAGGTAACGCCGCTGCGCGAAAAAGCCAAGACCCTGGGACTGGCCAACCTGCGGGTGGAAAAGCTTGATCTACTCGACGCGCATGACATGGCATACGCCCAAAGCTGGGACATCGACGTGCTTTGGAATAATGCCGGCATGGGCGAGGGCGGCCCGGTTTTCGAAATTCCGCTCGATCTCGTTCGCCATAACTACGAGGTCAACGTTTTTCTTCCGCTCGCCCTGACGCAAAGCTTTGTCAAAAAGTGGATCAGGCAGAACAAGCAGGCAAAAATCGTCTTCACCTCCTCGATGAGCGGGCTGTTCTCACCGGCCAATTGGGGCGTATACGCCTCGACCAAGCATGCGCTGGAATCCATTGCCGAGGCGATGCAGCAGGAACTGTCCGGGCACGGCATCAAAGTCCAGACCATCAATCCAGGCGCCTTTTATACCGGCTTTAACGAGACCATGGCCGATACGGCGTTCCGCTGGCTCGACGATACGAACAATGTTACCCGGCGCGCCGACCTGCGCGCGCAGTTCGACGAGGCGCTGTCATCGCCATTCGGCCATCTCGACGCGCGGGAAATGATCGATCGCATGATTGAGATAGTCCCCGCCGACAACGGAAAATTCCGTAACGTGGTACCGCAGTCCGTGGAGGATATGCTCAAGGCTCAGCAACTCGCGGCCTGGGACCATCAGATTTGAAAAATCCGCCGAGGCGGCGCTCCGGCCGCGCCGTCTTCCGCGCCAAAGCGGAAGGCACCGGACGCGGCGTCAGGGACCGACGGCCGCATCAGGCGCCGACGGCGGCGACCGGTTCGGGCTTAGCCTCGGCCAGGCCGGCGGCCTCCAGATAGGCCGGCATCTTGTCGTCATACATGTCCATCAGCTTGAGCGTTACCCCGTTAGTCCAGCCGAAGCCGTCCTGCAGCGGGTATTCACCGCCGCCGCCGCCACCCAGGCCGCTGCCTTCCACCACGTATTTCTCCACCAGCTTATGCTGATTGTTAAACAGCCGCTGCACATTGCCCAGGAAGCGGGTGGCGATATCTTCCGCCAATTGGTCAAGACCATAATTGCGCAAGCCCTCCACCGCTACCCATTGCAGCGGCGCCCAGCCGTTGGGCGCATCCCATTGCTGTCCGGAAACATTGGTGGTGGTAATCAGCCCGCCCTGCTTAAGCAGCCGATCGCGTATCGTCTGCGCGGTGCGCACGGCGCGTTCCGGCGGCGCAACGTGGTTATACAACGGGAAAACCATGGCGGCGGTCAGCTGATCGCGCAGCCTGTCCTGGCGCCAGTCGAAGTCGGCGTAATAACCGCCCTCCTCGTTCCACAGGTGCAGGTTGATCGCCTGCTTACGGCGCTCGGCGCGCTGGCTGTAATAGCTGGCGGCATCATGATTATTGCCGAGCGCGCTGGCCTTGGCGAGCGTCTGCTCCAGATGGAACAGCAGCGCGTTCAGATCCACCGGCAGGATGGACGTCGTGCGGATCGATGACAGCGCCAGCGGATCGTCAAACCAGCGCGAGCTGAAATCCCACCCGGACGCCGCCCCCGCCCGCAGGTCGCGGTACACTTCCCCCGCAGGCCGATCCGTGGCCTCGCTGGCGGTCACGATGTCGTCCATATAGGATTCGGTGCGCGGCGTGTCCAGATCGTCCCAATAACGGTTCAACAGCGCGCCGTCTTTCATGCGCACCACCCGTTCGGCGGCGGCGCCGTTTTCCAGCGCGTCGCCCCCTTCCATCCAGTACTGGTACTCTTTTTTCAACTGCGGCAAATAGGTTTGATAAATGCCGTCCCCTTCCCTGCTTGCCAGCAAATCCACCATCAGCGCAAAAAAAGGCGGCTGCGAACGGCTCAGATAATAACTGCGGTTTCCGTTGGGAATGCGGCCATAGGTCTCGATCTCATGGGAAAAATTATCGGTCATGTCCACCACCAGTTCCCACTTGCCGCATTCGGCAAGGCCCAGCATGGTAAAATAACTGTCCCAATAATAAACCTCGCGAAAACGGCCTCCCGGCACCACGTAATCCTTCGGCAGCGGCAACAGGGAATCATAAGGCCGCACGGTCGAAGTATTCCGGGTCAGCACCGGCCACAGCGTGGTGATATGCTCGCGCAGGGTTTGTCCGTTGGGCGGCACATATTTCACCCGGTCGGTGGGGAAAATAAAGTTTTTTTCGACAAAGGTCTGCAATTTAAAGTTCTTGCGCCGTTTTTTTGCCTGGTAGTCGGACAATATTGCCGCCGGCGTACGGCGCGGCACCGCATCGGCAAACGTTTTCTGGTCGGAGAACAGTTTTGCCGTCTGCACATCGATATACAATTGCCCAAGCAAGGCATCCGGTCCCTGGCGTACGTTGATTTTATATTTATTTTTCGCCAGCGCCGTAGAAAAAACCCGGCCTGACGCGGTGCTCAGCGACATGCCCATGGTTAGAAATCTTCTCCAGGCCCACCTGAAAGAGCGTGTAATCATAGGTTAACTCTCCATTTTTATACGCCATCCGGCTAATCTGACCAGGGTTCGTCTTAGCATAACCCACAGCTGATTTATAACTATAGCCACTCACCGCGCAAGCTGGGGCCGGCAAGGCAAATTAGCGGGAGAAATTAGCCGGTTAGCCTGTTTTACGGCTTTATTCGGAATTATCGCAACGCCATGATGCCCCTGGGCGGCGCGGTCAGCCGGGCGCGCGCGGAAAAACGCGGAAAAAAGCGATCGCGCGCCATAACATTATAATTACATTAAATCCTACCAATTAGCATCAATAACAAAACAAATATATTTCTTGAAAAAAAATAATTCATTATTGGTAAAGATAGCTTTCAATAATCATTAGTGTGAAGTGAAGCAATTAATAACCCTTGTAGCCCGGCAGGCCAGGTGAAAATATTAACCCATCCTCTCTAAGACAAAGGTTATTTATTATGGCTAACAGAATGATCCTTAATCAAACCTCCTACTTCGGTAAAGGCGCCATCGCCCATATAATTGACGAAGCGCGGGCCCGCGGCTTGAAAAAAGCGTTGGTGGTCACCGATAAGGATTTAATCCGCTTTGAAGTGGCGACCCGCGTAACCGATCTGCTTAAACATGCCGGCCTGCCATTCCAGATTTATGATGAGGTGATAGCGAATCCCACTATCGAGGTAGTCAATAAAGGCGTTGCCGCTTATAAGGCGGCCGGGGCGGATTACCTGATTGCCATCGGCGGCGGGTCGCCGCAGGATACCAGCAAGGCCATCGGCATTATCATCAATAACCCCGAGTTTGCCGATGTCCGCAGCCTGGAAGGCGTTGCGGCCACCAAAAATCCCTGCGTGCCCATCCTGGCGGTACCCACCACCGCCGGCACCGCCGCCGAGGTCACCATCAATTATGTCATTACCGATTTGCAAAACCGGCGCAAATTCGTCTGCGTCGACCCGCACGATATCCCGCTGGTGGCCATTATCGATCCTGATATGATGGCCAGCATGCCCGCCAGCCTGAAAGCCGCCACCGGAATTGACGCCCTGACCCACGCCATCGAAGGGTATACCACCCTCGCGGCTTGGGAATTGACCGATATGTTCCATCTCAAGGCCATAGAAATCATCGCCCGATCGTTACGTGATTCCGTGCGCGGCCAAGCGCGCGGCGTTGAGGATATGGCGTTGGGCCAATATATCGCCGGCATGGGCTTTTCCAACGTCGGCCTTGGGCTGGTGCATGGCATGGCCCATCCGCTGGGCGCGTTTTACGACACGCCGCACGGCGTGGCGAACGCGGTGCTGCTGCCGACCATCATGGAATATAACGCGGCGCATACCGGGGAAAAATTCCGCCATATCGCGGTGGCGATGGGCATTGAGGCGGCCAACTCCATGGATATAGGCCAGGCGCGCGCCGCCGCCATCGATGCGGTCAAACAACTGTGCCACGATGTGGGCATCCCCGCGTCGCTGCGGGATGTGGGGATGAAAAAAGAGGATATCGGCCTGTTGGCCAAAGCGGCCTTTGCCGATGTATGCACCGGCGGCAACCCACGACCAACGTCGATTGCCGATATTGAGCAACTCTATCAATCGATTTTCTAACCGCGCCTGGCGGGAAGACTCATGTCGACCTGGCGGGAGTTTCGCTTGCCGTGCGGCGGGCTGTCATAAGGACTGCCGGGCGCGGCAAGCGACAGGGAGGACGGCCTGCCGGGCGCGGCAAGCGAAACAGGCGCCGCGGCGGACTATATCCGCTGCGCGTGATCGGAATGGATGCGATGCTCCATATCGCTTACCCGCTGCCAGACCTCGGCCGGAATATACACCGGCATATTCTCGCAGCCCATGGCGCTGAACAGGGCATCCGTTTCCGAGCCGGCAAACATATTGCTGGCCGGCTCTTCAGACTGGTTGACAAACAGACGCTTTAAACGATCGACAATCATCACGATTCTCCGGGCTGTAAACAAGAAGCCTGACCTTTCAGGGCCGGTTAACCCTGAAATACTACCCTACCCACTGCATATGACAGTTGTACAGTTATAACCATAAATCACCACCGCGTGAAAGCATTTTTTCGCCTATTCTTATGCCGCATCGGGCAATGCCGCCACAGGCGCCGCCTCCCGGACCAACGCGCCCGAGGCGCGTTTGATTTGCTCGTATCTCCGCGCCGTTGTAGCATTGACCCTGTTTTTATAGCCGAGCCATACCATGCCCAAGCCTGATAAAGCCCGTCCCGCCAGCGCGCGATCCACCCATGGCGTCACGCTATTCGACGTGGCCAAACTCGCCGGCGTGGCGCCGATTACCGTGTCCAGGGTAATGAACCAGCCCGATCAGGTTAAGGAATCCACCCTGCTCAAGGTGCGAAGGGTCATTGAAGAGACCGGTTACGTGCGCAACCAGATCGCCGGTTCGCTGGCCTCCAACCGCACGCGCCTGGTGGCGGTGGTGGTGCCCATGCTCACCAACCCGATATTCGCCGATACCTTCCAGGCCATCGCCGCCAGGCTGGCGCAGGCGAATTACCAGGTGCTGCTGGGCATCTCCGGCTATCAGGCCGCCCAGGAACAGGAACTGCTGGAAGTGGTGCTGAGCCGACGCCCCGACGGCATCATCCTTACCGGCACCATCCATACCGAGGTCAGCCGCAAGCGCCTGCGGGCCACCGGCGTCCCGGTGGTGGAAACCTGGGACATGACCGACGATCCCATTGATATGCTGGTGGGGTTCTCGCATGAAACCATAGGGCAGCGGGAGGCGCAGCATCTGCTGGCGCAAGGCTATCGCGATTTTGTCCTGATCGAGGTGGACGACCCGCGCGGCATGCGGCGCAGCAACAGTTTTATCCGCCAGCTGGCGCTGCGGGGCATTACTCCCCTTGACCGCCAGACCTTCAAGGGCTTACCCACCCTCGAACAAGGGCGGCAGGGCCTGGTTAACGTGCTGCCCCTGCTGCAACGGCCGCCGGCCAGGGCCCTGGACCATTCCCAAGGCATGACGCGGCCGTTAATCCTGGTGTGCACCTCGGATACCCTGGCGCACGGCGTATTGACCGAAGCCGCCAGCCGGGGGATCGCCATTCCGGACCATATCGCGGTGATGGGGTTCGGCGATATGAATTTCGCCGCCCATACCTTCCCGGCGCTGTCGACGGTGAAAATCAACGGCGCTTATATCGGCCAGCAGGCGGCGGCGGCCTTGCTTGCGCGATTGAAAGACCCCAACGGCGCCCAGCCCGTGGCCATGGATGTCGGCTTTACGCTCGTGGATCGCGACAGCACCGGACCGCTGCTAGACGGGCAATGATACCAGCAAGGCCTCACCGCCTGGATTTCCTCCCGGCCATCAGTCGAGGAGAAACCGGGCGGCGCCCCGCCCTGGGGAGAGGCTGTCAGGCCACCAGCGATTCGATATAACCGCCAATTGCTTTATCCCGGCAGTTGGCGAAGAAATATTCCTTGAATTTGGCCCCGGCGACGGCGCCTTTGAGCAGATCCTGATCGAGATCGCGCAGGATGGACAGTAAATCGCGATAGCTCACCGCTTTCACCGCATCCAGGATCTTTTTATTACGCTGTTCCGGCACCACGCGATCCTTGGGATAACCCTGGCCGCCCGCGGTTTCGAACAGCTTTTCGAAAATATACTGCAGATTCAGCTCCGCGCCCCAGCCGAACCCCTTGGCAAAGGGCAGGGAAATGGCGTTGCCATCGTTAATCTGGGCAAACATAAATCCGTCGGCGGGATCGATGGCCAGACCGCAAATCACGCCAGGGAAAGAGTTACAGGCAAGCATGGCGCCGGCGCCGGTGCCGCAGCCCGTCACCACATAGTCCGCCGCGCCGGAATTAAGCAGGATCGCGGCCAGGATGCCGTTCTGGACGTAGGTCAGCGCGGCCTTATCATCGGCGGAATACATGCCATAGTTAAACACCTGATGGCCCAGCGGTTCGACAACCTTGGTCAGGGTGGCGGCGATAAGCTCATTTTTGGCGGCCTGGCTGTTTTCGTTAATCAGCGCAATTTTCATAATAACGTTACCCTTGAAGAGTGAAAATGATGTAGTGAGAACGAGGTCATGCCCTGCGGTCCGCCCCTGGCAGCCTGCCGGACAACCTCAACGCCTGGCGTTATGATAAAGAAACCGGCGTGACTATTCAATGAAATGAAATGCTGTTTTATTTTTCATTATAGCTCCCCCATGTTGGCAAAAACCTCGCCGCCGTCACGTTGAGCGCCGTTATCCCCGCCGAGGCCCCGGCGGTGTGAAAGATGACAAATTAAATCATGAAGTAATTATAAAGAAGTTTATATAAATAATTTACATCTCCAATTAAATAACTTACCGGGTGGACGCGGTTTTTTAGTCTTTTCCATCTTAAATAGGAATACTTCCCCATCGCTCACTGAATTTAAAAATTTATTTTTATATCATCCCTTATCGATTAAATGACAGGTATCAATGAATTACCAGGGGGATTGCCAAGAGAACACTCTTTGTTTATAAGTCATAAGTAACCAGGATGCTATATTACAAGGAAAATTTATGTTTCAATATATAGATTGTGGACTATCAAATGTCTGGCTAACTAACGGTTATAAGCATAAAGAGACTGGCACCAGAACCTCCGCCGACATTAATGACAAGGCGGATTTGCATCATTTAATCGCCCTGCGGTTAATTAACCGCCGCGGCCCGCTGATATCGGCGGAAATGCGTTTTCTGCGCCATGCCATGAATTTATCCCGCCAGTCGCTCGGCGACGAGTTGGGCGTGGATAAAGCCTTCATTACCCACTGGGAACGCAACAACCGTCGCCTGCCGCGCTACGCCGACGTCAACCTGCGCATCTTGTATGCCGCTGCCCGGTTAACGGAGTGCGACAACCAGCTCTCGGTTCACCTGCTGGCCGATGGCGATTACCCGTCATCACCGGGGCCGATGATGTTTACCTGGTCCGACGCCGGCTGGCGACATGCTCCCTGCGCAACGCCGCCCTGAGGCTTGTCGCCGTTATTTGCGACCGCTTGAGCGCCGCGCCGCCGACCGGTAGCCGCCCTTTAAAGCGGGGGCCGCGTAACGCCGCCGGCGACCTTTCCTTCGCTGTTATCACGATTGTGATCCAACGCACATTTTATCCGGTGTTAAACCTCTGTTGTCACCTTTTACCCAGGGTGAAGCGTGATTGCCGTCACACTGCCGTCGACAGCATTGTGAACTTCCTCGCACTTTCGCCGCTTAACGCGCCGACGGGGCCGGCAAGGACGTTTTGCCGGTAGGTTTTATCCGGACCGGCGTTTAGCCTTTTCACGTCGGCACCGGGTCACCGGCATTGGCGCGCCATGGCGGACAGCCGGGCCGGATTCATCAGCATGCGGAGGTAGAGGGGATGGGCATCGGCGTTATCATCAAGCCAGCGGTCGGTTTTTTCCGCGCAGCGCTGCGCATCGGCGGCGGCATTCACCAGCTCGGCGCACAGCGCACGGGTAGCGCCGTATTGCTGAATATACCAGTGCAGTTCGATCAGGTGACGAACGTGGCCGAACAGGCGGGAATACTCGTCGGCCCGTTCCCAGGCGGATATCAGGTCGCGGCGCCAGACGACGGGAAGGTCGGGGTTTTGCCCCAGCGTCCGCGCCATTCGCAGCAGATGACGGGACAAAAACTCCGCCTGCTGCCGTTCAAGGCGGATAAGCTCGCGCTGCGCCAGGCCCGAGGCGTTATCGTCAGCCGGAAACAGCGGTTGGAGAGACTGGCTCCAGTTGGCGCCGCGAGCATCGGAGTGAATCAGCCGCAGCGCGTCGTCCATGTCCTGCGGGAGCTGGCTGTGGCGATGCATTATCCGGCCCAGCAGATAAGGCGTCTTGCACATCCAGTCGTAGCTGGTAAAAAACAGCTGCCGCAGCATCTGCCGCTGGCGGCTGTCCGTGGGGCGCACCCCGCGGGCGTCGAGCCAGTCGTCAAACAACGTGACGGCGCTCACCGGCGGCGCGCCGCTTGCCATGCGCGCCAGGCCGTAAAGATTGCTTTCATTAACCGAGTCCAGCAGCGAGCCGTTGTTGACCCATTCCCAGTTGATACGCATGCTGATGGCCTCCAGCCGCCCGCCAATCACCGATTGCACCCATCCCAGGCGGCCCTGGATTTCATCTATCAGCAGGCAGGGCAGCAAGGTCCAGCCGTAATCGATGCCCCACAAATCGATATCAAGCCATATCTTTCGCTGCTCAAAGGCGCCGATGGCCGGGTTATTGGCAAAACCGGGGCGATAGTCCACCGCCGTGGCCTTCAGCGAAGCGCGCACATCGGCCGGCAGATGCGCCAGCGTTTGCTGCAACTGCCGGCGGGGCCAGCTGTCGTCGGTGTAATCGCGCAGCACCAGTTTTTTATTTTGCAGCCGCAGTTGGTGGTGAAGGGACTGCAGCGGCGCTTGCCACTGCGTTTCATTAAACGCCGGCGTCTGCAGGCTGAGGATCAGGCCGTCGAACAGCGGCAGCTGCGCAAGCGAGGCGCTGACCACCTCGGTATAAAAATAATAGAGAAATTTTTCACCCTGGCCGGCGTCGTTCGCCAGGGACAGCTCGGGAAATTTATGTTCGATGCGGCCATCCTGGGCAAAGGCTTCGCCCTGCAGCCACACCGACAGCCGCCGCGTATGGCAGTAGTCGCCCACCCGCCGCAGGTAGAGCAACGCGCCTTCCCACTCGTGCTGCAGGTTGGCTTTATCCGCGCCCTGGTAGTGAACCGGAGGCCGGGCCAGCAGCGCCAGGATATTTTGCTGATGAATCACCAGGCCGGTGAAGCGGTATTTTTCCATGACCGCCGCCATCTCCAGGAAATGCGGCCAGTGCCAGATAAGCGGAGAGTTAATTTCCAGCAGGCGTTGCGGCACGTTATGTTCCCTCATTTCGTCGGCGCCAAGACCACAAGGCCGGTTCTGCGGGTATAAAGCATCCACTTTCGCCTGTCAACCAGGCTTGCCCTTTCTTTATCAAATCAGGAGCGATGACATGATGTACTGTAACACCAGCAATAGCGGGAGAGCGATGATATGAAGACATATGCATTGGTCGGCACCGGCGGCCGCGCCGGACTCTATCTGCAGGCCATCGCCGGGGAATATCGGTCCCACGCCAGGTTTGTCGCGTTTTGCGATACCAACCGCACGCGCATGGAGTACGCCAACCGGTTAATCGGCGCCGAAGGCCATGAGGGCGTGCCGATGTATAGCGCGCTGGAGTTTGATCGCATGCTGAGCGAAACCCGGCCGGATATCGTCATCGTCACCTCCATCGACCGGACCCATCATCGCTATATCGTGCGCGCCATGGAATTGGGCTGCGATGTTATCAGCGAAAAACCGATGACCATCGACGAGGAAAAATGCCAGGCGATTATCGACGCCATTCACCGCACCGGCAGGAACCTGCGCGTGACCTTTAACTACCGCTACGCCCCGCACCACAGCAAAATCCGCGAGCTGCTGGCCGGCGGCACCATCGGCGAGGTGTTTTCGGTGCATTTCGAGTGGCTGCTGAATACCGAGCACGGCGCCGACTATTTCCGCCGCTGGCATCGCGATAAACGCAACAGCGGCGGCCTGCTGGTGCATAAATCCACTCACCATTTCGACCTGGTCAACTTTTGGCTGAACAGCGAGCCGGAAACGGTGTATGCGCAGGGCGATCTGCGTTTTTACGGCAAGGAGAACGCGGAAAGCCGCGGCGTGGCGCGCTTTTATTCCCGCGCGTTCGGTAACCAGGCGGCGGCGCGGGATCCCTTCGCATTGCACATGGATCAAAGCGAGCCGCTGCGCGAGCTTTACCTGAACGCCGAGCATGAGGACGGCTATTATCGCGACAAAAGCGTCTTCGACGACGGCATCAGCATCGAGGATGTGATGGGCGTGATGGTGCGCTATAAAAATAAGGCCATCATGACCTATTCCCTGAACGCCTATCTGCCCTGGGAAGGGCTGAACGTGGTGTTCAACGGCAGCCGGGGCCGGCTGGAGATGAAGCTGGTGGAGACGTCTTATGTTAACAGCGGCGGCAAAAAAGAGCTGGAAGGGGCGATTGAAAGCTGCGCCATCCGGGTCTTTCCCCTGTTCGCCGCGCCTTATGACGTACCGGTGGATTTCCTGGCCGGCGGCCACGGCGGCGGCGATAAGGTAATGCTGGCGGATGTGTTCGGCGCGCCGGCGCCGGACCCGCTGAAACGCGCGGCCAGCTACCGCGACGGCGCCATGTCCATCCTGACCGGCATTGCCGCCAATCGCTCGCTGCGCACCGAACTGCCGGTGCGTATCCGCGACCTGGCGGTACAACTGTAGCCCGTCCATCCCGGGCAACGGCCGCAGCGATAAAACCCGACCGGCGTTTTTACCGTTGCGGCAATAAAACCGTCATATTCCCCCTCTATACTCCAGCCAGGAATAAGTCCCAAAGAGGATAACACCATGTACGCCCGCCTGTCCTTTGCGCAGGGGGGAACGTCCGGTCGCCGATCGCCGCCGGAGGTTTTACCCCGCGCCCTATTTTCCTCCATGCGCTATTGCCATCACGCCGCCGAGCGCGGCCGCGCGCCGGCCGTTTGCCTTGCGTACCGCCCTGACGCATGCAAGGGGGCGCCCGATGCCAAACCCCGCCGTTAATGCCGGCACGTCGATCGCCATCAGCGCCCTCAGCCATGAGTTCAGCGGTAAACGGGTGCTGGAGGATATTCACCTGCGGGTGCCGGCGGGCACTACCCTGGCCCTGCTGGGGCCTTCCGGATGCGGCAAAAGCACGCTGCTGAAACTACTGGCCGGCCTGCTGCGGCCCTCGCGCGGCGAGATTCATTTTGGCGAGCGCCTGATGGCCGGCCACGCGGTCAATATCCTGCCCGAACAACGCGATATCGGCATGGTGTTCCAGGACTATGCCCTATGGCCGCATATGAGCGTGGCGCAAAATGTCGATTTCCCGTTGCGTATGCGCCGGGTGGCGCGCGCCGAACGCCGGCTGCGGGTTGATACCGCCCTGGCGCGGGTCGGCCTGGCCGAGTTCGCCGCGCGTAAACCGTCGGAGCTGTCCGGCGGCCAGCAGCAGCGGGTGGCGTTGGCCCGGGCTATCGTAGCCGAACCCCGGGTGCTGCTGTTCGATGAACCGCTATCCAATCTCGACCGCGAACTGCGCGAAACCCTCTGCGCGGAAATGGCGCGCCTGCTCAGGCAACTCGCGATTACCGCCGTCTACGTCACCCACGATCGCGGCGAAGCGCAACAGCTTGCCCAGCATATCGCGCATATGGCGCAGGGGCGCATCGTCAATTATCACGCCGTTTAAACCGGGAAAAACACATGCAACCGATCAGCAACCGTCTATTAAACCGTATCAGCGCAGGAGCCTTGTCCATTATGATTGCCGCCGCCACCCTTATGGCCGCCGATGCCCAGGCGCTGACCCTCTATACCGCAGGCCCCGGCTCCCTGGCGAAAAAGCTGGCGGCGGGGTATGAGCGGCAAACCGGGGTCAAGGTCGATGTGTTCCAGGCGACCACCGGTAAAGTCATGGCGCGCCTTGAGGCCGAACAGGCCAATCCGCGCGCCGATGTCCTGATTTCCGCCTCATGGGATACCGCGGAGGAGCTGCAACAGCGGGGCTGGCTGCTGGCTTACGGCAGCCCGAACGCCGCCACGGTGCCGACGCAGTTTAAAACCGACCATTACGTGGCCCAGGGCATCTCCGCCCTCGGTATCGTCTGGAACAGCGCCAGCGGCACGCCGGAGCCGCATGACTGGCGTGATCTGGCGCAGCCGGCATTCCGCGATAAGGTGACCACCCCCGATCCGGCGTTGTCCGGCGCCTCGCTGGATTTGCTGATGGGTCTGCAAAATGCCCTGGGCGAACAAGCCTGGACATTGTTCGGCCAGTTAAAGGACAACGGGGCGATTATCGCCGGACCCAACGCCCAGGCGCTGACGCCGGTATTGCAGGGCGCCCGCGCGGCGGTATTCGGCGCGGTGGACTATGTCGCCTATAACAGCGTGCAGGAAGGCGAATCGGTGAAAGTGATTTTCCCCTCCAGCGGCACGGTGATCGCCCCGCGCCCGATGATGATCCTGAAAACCAGCGCGCAGCCCGACCAGGCCAAGGCCTTTATTGACTATGCGCTTTCGCCCGAGGGGCAGCGACTGGTGGCGGAAGCCTGGCTGATGCCCGCGCGCGGCGATATCAGCGCCAAACGCCCGCTGTTTAGCGATCTGCGGCTGCTGCCGGCGCAAGGCGCCCAGACCGCCACGCGAACGGCGGTGCTCGACCGGTTCGCCACGCTGTTCGGCCAGCGCTAGGCCGCGTGATGCGTTATAACGCCACGCCCCTGCTGACCCTGGCGGCATTACTGATCCTGGTGGCGCTGCCGGCGCTGTTTGTGCTGCTGCAGGCCATTTTCCCCCAGTTGGCCGCCGGCTCGCTGGCGCATGCCTTCGGCGCTGTGCCCGCCCTCTGGCGCGACCCCCAGGTGCCGACGCTGCTCGGCGGCACGCTGCAAACCGGCCTGGGCGTAGCCGCCGCCTGTGCCCTGCTGGGCGTTCCCCTGGGGGCGCTGCGCGGATTGTTTGCCGTGCCGCTGGCCCGGTTCTGGGATGTGCTGGTCCTGATCCCATTCCTCACGCCGCCCTATATCGCCGGCTTATCCTGGATGCTGGCGCTGCAACGGCGCGGTTATCTTGAGCAACTGACCGGCCTGCGGCTGGATGCGCTGCTGTTTAGCCGCACCGGTATGGTTCTGGTCATGACGCTGAATATTTTCCCGGTGGTCTATTTCGCGGTGTCGCGCGCCATGGCCGCGGGGGGCCATCGCCTGGCGGATGTGGCGCGGGTTCACGGCGCCGGGCCGTGGCGGGCATTTTACCGGGTGACGCTGCCGTTGGCGCTGCCGGCCATTTGCGCCGGTCTGCTGCTGGCGTTTACCCTGGCCATCGAGGAATACGGCGTACCGGCCGCCCTTGGCATGCGCGCCGGCGCGCCGGTCCTGACCGTCGGCATCGAGCAGCGCCTGGCGGACTGGCCTATTGATTTAACCTCGGCGTCGCTATTGTCATTAATGCTGGTGGCGCTGGCGCTGGCGGCCTATGGTATCCAGCGCGTCCTGTCGGGCGGGCGGGACGTGGCCACCACCGGCGGCAAACCGGTGGCCATCGCCTCCCGGCCGCTCGGCGTATGGCGCTGGCCGACGCTGCTGCTGTTCGGCCTGGTCACCGGGCTGGCGGTGGCGGCGCCGATGGCCGCCATGCTTGCCACCGCGTTTTCCTCCACCGTATCGGGCGGGCTGACGGCGGCCAACCTGACGCTGCGCCATTTCAGCACGCTTTTCGCCCAGCACGGCGAGGCGGCCGACGCCTTGGCCACCAGCCTGGGCCTGGCCCTTGGCTCCGCGTTATTGACCGGTTTGCTGGGATTCATGGTTGCCTGGCGGGTTATCAGCGCCAGGGGCCGCGCCACGGCATGCATCGACGCGCTGTCGCTGCTGCCGGCCGCGCTGCCGGGGGTGGTGGTGGGCGTAGGACTGATCCTGGCCTGGAACCGGCGGTTCTGGCCGATAACGCCTTATGACAGCTGGGTTATCCTGCTGCTGGCCTACAGCTGCCTGTTATTGCCCTACCCGGTGCGCTATACCGCCGCCGCGCTGCGCCAGCTCGGCGCCAGCCTGGAGCCGGCCGCCAGGGTACACGGCGCCAGCGCCACGCGCGCATTGCGCCATATCGTGCTGCCGCTGGTATTTCCGGCGCTGCTGGCGTCAATGCTGATGGTGTTCGCCATCGCCTCCAGGGAACTGGTGACCTCGCTACTGCTGTCGCCACCCGGGGTACAAACGGTATCCGTATTTATCTGGCGCCAGTTTGAGCAAGGTTCGGTTGGCGATGGCATGGCCATGGCCAGTATCGCCATGCTGTTGAGCATCATGGTGATGCTGACGGCGCTGGCGCTATTACAGCGTCCGCGCCGCCAGGCCGGCGACGGCGCGGCGCGTTTGAGCATACCGACCCAGGGTAACGCGATGCGTGCCGCTACTGGCCGCTTTCCAGGCCGAACCGTTCCGCCAGTTCGCGGCGCAGATTATCCGACTGACGGCCGAAAATAGCCTGCACTTCCTGGCCGATAACCACGACGCCCAGCGCGCCCAAATGCTGGATCTGGCCGGTATTGACCTTGCCCAGGTCCTTGACTTTAACCCGCAGCCGGGTAATGCAGGCATCGACATCGACAATGTTGTCCCGCTCGCCCAATGCGGTGATCAACAAGGCGATATCCGGATCGCCCGGGGCCACGTTATGCTGGTGCGTCAATTTTTCTTTAAACACGCGCATGAATTCTTTGATATTGACCATTCTGCTATCCTTTTAGAAGATATCGGCGGACGGAAAAACCCTAACCCGCCGGGACATGCCCGGAGAAACGACTGCAGCACCGGCTTATCCTACCGCGATGCCGGTTCGCCGCAAAGCGGGTTTCAAATCCCATGCCCCGCTTGCCGCCACCGGCTCGGCAAACTGTTGCCCCTATTGGTTGCCGTCAGTGGCTGCCCTCCGCCTTGCCGCGTCCCCGCCATTAGCCCGCGGGCGTTAATTTCATTCACCTTTATTTTTTACGCCTATACTTTTCAGAAGGTTAAACCGGGGGATAACGCGGTTATCTTCCTTTATCGAGCGGCTTTCGAGGTAACGGAAATGGATAACGACCACTTACCCGACGACTATCGCAGCAGGCACTATCCGGTTAAGGAAAATATGCGCTTCCAGCTTTTCGCCTGGAAGATGCAGAAAATCGGCTTTTTACTGCTGTTTATTTTTATTGCCGCCGCCTGCCTGGGACTTTTTTCCCAAGGCGTGCTCAGCAATGCGTCCGCGCAATCGGCAGGGGGAAATATGATAGTTGAGTATGACCGTTTTGCCCGTAACACCACGGATACTCATTTAATCATTCGGATAAAAATCAATAAAGAAAACCTGCTCACCACCGCGCTGCGTGGCGATATCCTCGATAATTACGATATCGAATTTATCCAACCCACCCCGGACGTGTCGATTATCAGCGATCGTGTCCTGACCTTAACCCAGCCGATAACCCGAAAAGACAGCTGGCATAGTATTTATATTACCCTGAAGCCTAAGCAAATGGGGTATTTCACCAATACCATTGCCCTCTCCGATAACGAAAAAATAACGTTTAACCAATTGGTTTATCCTTAGGGAGAACATCATGGATATGGTATTGAGAGCGGCGTTTATTTACCTGATCCTGATTGTGGTCTTTCGCATCTCGGGACGGCGTACGCTGCTGGAGATGAACAGTTTCGATTTTATTTTGCTGCTTATCATCAGTGAAGCCTGCCAGCAGGCGATTTTGGGCGAGGATTTTTCAGTGATCGGCGCCACGATTTCCATCGTTACCCTGATAGGTCTTGATCTGGTGCTTTCCTGGCTGAAGGATAAATACCATATCGTCTGGCTGGCCGCCGACGGCCCGCCGCTGCTGCTGGTGGATGACGGCCGGGTGCTTGAACTGCGCCTTAAGCGGACCGGGATCTCCCATGACGATCTGTTGACCAGCGCGCGCAAGTCGGACGGCATTCTGGCATTAGACCAGATCCGCTATGCCATTCTGGAACAAAACGGCAAAATCACCATTATTCCAAAAAATGACTCATAACCTGGACCGCGCCGGCGGAATTTCCACTCTCCCGGCGCGTTAAATCCAGGTTATTTTCCACGTCATCCTTATCCACATTATTTTCTATAACTCTATTTCATACCGTTTTTTAATATTGTAATAAAAAAAATATTCTAGTTATCATACCGACCTGTTAAATAATCTTTCAATAACGCATTGACAGGCGGTGAATATATATTGTTATATAAATATGCTTGCACTGCGCCATCTCTCGTTATGTTGTCGCTGTTTGTTATTATTATCACAAACCATCCTGAGCATTACCATGCTCATTGAATAATTTTATTTATCACTAAAGGGAATTGTTTATGGATAAAAATACCATACCTCAGGAAATATTAAGAGAGTTTAAAAACAAGCCGATTAAATGGTTAGTCATTTATGCGGCGAAGTTCGCGCTATGGTCCTGCTGGATAGCCTTGTGCTTTTACTGCATTTTGTCCCTGGAAAACTGGCCGGCCAGGCTTTTGCCGCAATTACTGCTTGGGCTGGGTTTCGCCCACGGCGTGGAACTGCAGCATCAGGCGCTGCACCATACCGGTTTTCATTCCCGAAGGGCCAATCATTGCGCCGGATTCCTGCTGGGATTGCCGATGCTGGTCTCTTATTACGCCTATCGCGACAGCCATCTGTTCCACCACCAGGCCCTCGGCAGGCCGGATGATGAGGAATTTTTCAAATATGGGCAAACTTCGACGATGTCGCATTGGGTTATTATTAAACACTTTTTTATGCTAAATCATTTTTATTCACAATTGTTGAAATTTATCGACGCGCTTTCGCGGGTGGGTGACAATACCCGCACCATCCAGACCCATCCACTGATTAGCCGGTTTACCAACGGCAACAATTATCACGTTGAACACCACAGCTTCCCCTCCTTGCCGGTGGAGCAACTGGCTCGGGCGATCGTCCTTATCAACCCCGCAATCGGCGATGTTCACGGCTTAGCTATTGTGATCGAATACCGCCCGCGCGCGCTCCACCTCCGGCAGGTAATCGACGGTCCATTGATACAATGCCTGAAAAGGCTGTTTCAAACTGTGCCCCAGGGGCGTGATTTGATACTCCACCGCAATGGGCGAGGCGGTAATGACGCGCCGCGCCACGATACCGTTGCGTTCCAGGCGCCGCAGGCTCTGGGTCAACGCCTTTTGCGTAATACCGTCAAGACGGCGTTTGATAACGTTAAAACGCAACGGCCCAGCGCACAGGACGGTAAGGATTAGCACCGACCATTTATCGGCAATCTGATCGAGCAGCAGGCGGCTGGGGCAGTCCACTGTGGAAAACACCGGATAATGAGCAAGCGTCGCGGCGGCGTCGCCACAGCAGGTCACCTGCTCCTGCGCCATGCTGCCCCCGGCGGGATGGGTATCGTTGGGCAGGACGGTTTGCGCCATGCTGCCCTTGGCGGGATAGACTTCCGACATGGTGGTTTCCTCATGGCTACCTGGTAGCGTGAAAGTGCCTGATTGACTCCCAGTATACATAATATACCATCAAATCCTTATCATTAACCGGAGATGATCTGTATGAGCACATCACAAGTCGACGCCCTGTTCCAACCGTTGCGGATAAAATCGCTGGTATTGA
This sequence comes from Acerihabitans sp., assembly GCF_036398755.1. NCBI lineage: Bacteria > Pseudomonadati > Pseudomonadota > Gammaproteobacteria > Enterobacterales > Pectobacteriaceae > Acerihabitans > Acerihabitans sp. The sequence goes on from NZ_DASWOM010000083.1 coordinate 20,107, forward strand.
AAAACCGTATCGTCATGGCCCCCATGACCCGCTCTTTTGCGCCGTCGGGGGTGCCGGGAGAGAATGTGGCCGCCTATTATCGCCGGCGCGCCGAAGCCGACGTGGGTCTCATCCTGTCGGAAGGGACGGTAATCGACCGGCCGGCGGCCAGGAACGATCCCAACGTGCCGTTTTTCCATGGTAAAGAGGCGCTGGCCGGCTGGCAACGGGTAATCAATGAAGTCCATGCCGCCGGCGGTAAAATGGGGCCGCAGTTGTGGCACGTGGGCGCGGTCGCCAGCTTCCAGACCGACTGGGTGCCGGATGTCGCGGTGGAAAGTCCCTCCGGCCTGGCGGCGCCGGACACACCGCGCGGGGAGATCATGAGCGATGAAGCCATTGCCGATACCCTTGCCGCCTATGCCCGGGCGGCGGCGCAAGCCAAGCTGCTGGGTTTCGATACCTTTGAGATTCACGGCGCCCACGGATATCTTATCGATCAATTCTTCTGGCCCGGCACCAACCGGCGCACCGATCGTTTTGGCGGCGCCACTATCAAGGAGCGCGCCCGTTTTGCCGCCGAGGTTTTAAAAGAAATGCGCGCGGCGGTCGGCCCTGACTATCCGATTATCCTGCGGGTCAGCCAGTGGAAACAGCAGGATTACGCCGCCAGGCTGGCGACGACCCCGGATGCCATGGCCGACTGGCTGCAGCCGCTGGTGGAGGCGGGCGCCGACGTGCTGCACTGCTCGCAGCGGCGTTTCTGGGAACCGGAATTCCCGGAGCAGGATGGGGAAAACGGTCTTAACTTCGCCGGCTGGGCGAAAAAACTGACCGGCGCCGCCACCATCAGCGTGGGTTCGGTCGGTTTGTCCGGGGATTTTATCGGCAGCTTCAGCGGCCAAAGCGCCAGCCCGGTCGGACTGGATAATCTGGTGGGACGGCTGGAACGCAACGAGTTTGACCTGATTGCGGTGGGACGGGCGCTGATAACCGACCCGCGCTGGGCGGCCAAGGTCCGTACCGGCGATACCGGCAATATGGCTGATTTCAGTCCCGCCGCCCTGGGCGAATTATTTTAGCAAAAGAGCCGGCGGTTTGCCGGCGTTGTACCCATGCGTCTCTTGGGCGTGGGTACAACGGCGCGGTATTTTATTGCCATCCGCCATTCCGCTCCGATCTCGCGCCGGCATGCCACTAGAACATTTTTCAGTTCTTATCCAGGGTATTTAATCTGATAATTGTTTTTATTTCCCGAGATTGAACCCGCTAAAAATAATTATAAAAACCTGGCCAACCAATTGATATCAATCATATCTTGAGAATTCCCGTCGACTATTTACCTGGTTCAAACCAATAATTTGTTTTATTCGCATCGGTAGGCTAGCATTAATATTGTCAGCCGGTTTGATTATAGCCGCTGATAATACATTATAATTTTAGCCATTCTTAATATTAACAACTCCTTATGGTGAGCCAGATGAATATCAAGACCCTTGAAGACCTGTTTATTCATGCCCTATCCGATGTTTACAGTGCCGAAAAGCAAATTACCCGCGCCTTGCCGAAAATGGCGCGGGCCGCGACGGATCCCCAACTGATTGACGGCTTTAAACTTCATTTGGAACAAACGCACGGCCAGATAGAACGTATTGATAAATTGGTGGAAGTTACGCCTAACGTCAAAATCAAACGGATGAAATGCCTGGCGATGGAAGGGTTGGTGGAAGAGGGACAGGAGATCATCGACGAGGTGGAAAAAGGCCCGGTGCGCGATGCGGGGCTTATTGCCGCGGCGCAAAAAGTAGAACATTATGAAATTGCCACCTATGGCACGTTAGCCACCCTTGCCGGACTGCTGGGCTATGCCGAGGCAAAAACCCTGCTGGCCGAAACGCTGCAGGAAGAAAAAGATACCGACATAAAATTGTCTAAGCTGGCCAGTGTTAAAATCAACGCCGATGCCGGTAAAAAATAACATGCTTTAGGTATAACGACCGTCTATTTTATAAAGAATATCAACGGACAATATACCACGTAATGAGCTGGTTATTATAGCTCGACAAAAACCCGGCATTGCCTCGCCGGGTTTTTGCGTTTTATTTACGTAATAAATTGCAATTAACTTAATGTGATAACAAATACACCCCGTCGCAATACCAGCTAAATAACCGGCAGGCAACCAGGGCGGTTATATTTGCCTACTGAAATCACGCATTCGTGGGCGCAGGCGGACCTGACGCGCCAAGGGCGGATCGCCTGGCGCGCACGCGCAAAGGCGACGCTGCGCGGTGTCCGGCCTACTTTTTAGCCTCGGTGTGGGGCGCCTGGGAACGCGCCAAAAATTGCCGGGTCGTTTCCGGTAAATGTTCCAGCAGCCAGGCGGCCATCGCTTTTTCCTGTTCCAGGATCTGCGTGAAAATCCGCTGCCCCTCGGTATCGCCAACCGCCTGCGCCGCGGCGATAAGCGCGGTATAGGAAGCAATTTCAAAATTCTCGAAGGCATAGCCGCTGATGCCGCCTTTTATCACTTCATCGCTGGCCAGCATGCCGCCCACCGCCTGGCCCATGGCGGCCATTTTCCCCGCCATATCCTTGAAAGCCGAACTGGATGAATCATAACGTTTGATTACGCTTTTCACCAGGCGCTGCTGCTCAATGGTTTCTTCAATATGCTGCTGGATCCTGGCCCTCAGATCCGGGTAGTGCTCAAGGCGGCCCGCCATGCCTTTCAGCATGCTTTCGGCCTGCTCTTCCATGGCATGGGCGTCACGCAGCCAGTCCAGGTAGTTATCATGTAAATCGGCCATATTTCACCTCGTAATCGGTCAGTTTAATACAAAAATAAGAGAATTATTTATTATCAAATTACTCATTTAGTTTAGCCGTCGTTATGAAACGCGCCAGTAATCTGTCTGTAAATTGAGCGATCGCCGCCTGCCGCGTGTGGTGGCAAACGCCCCGGGCGCATCAAATACCCGGGCGCATCCGGGCGCGGCAATGCACGGTTTTGGCCAGCCGCCCCGCCATGCCGCAGACGTGCCCTTATTTGGTGCGCTCCCCCGCCGCCAGGGCGGTTAACCCCAGGGTACGCGCCGCCGGCCCGTGGCCATGCAACTGGCACGGGGATTGCTTGCTGCATTTCAGTCCCGCCGGTCATTGTTAATCCTCATCAATTCAGGAGTGTATTGCATGCAACGACGTAAATTACTGAAAGCCTTCGCCCTTTCCGCCACGGTCATCGGCATGGGCATCAGCTGGGGGGCGCTTGCCGCCGATACCATCAAGGTCGGCGTGATGCATTCCTTATCCGGCACCATGGCCATCTCGGAGACGCCGTTAAAAGACGTGGCGCTGATGACCATTGATGAAATCAATGCCAAAGGCGGCGTGCTGGGTAAAAAACTGGAGCCGGTGGTGGTGGACCCGGCGTCAAACTGGCCGCTGTTCGCGGAAAAGGCGCGGCAACTGCTGACCCAGGACAAGGTGGCGGTGGTGTTCGGCTGCTGGACCTCGGTCTCGCGCAAATCGGTGTTGCCGGTATTTGAAGAGCTGAACGGCCTGCTGTTCTACCCGGTGCAGTATGAGGGCGAGGAAATGTCGCCTAACGTGTTTTATACCGGGGCGGCCCCCAACCAGCAGGCTATCCCGGCGGTGGAATACCTGATGAGCGAAGACGGCGGCGGCGCCAAGCGCTTCTTCCTGCTCGGCACCGACTATGTCTATCCGCGCACCACCAATAAAATCCTGCGGGCTTTCCTGCACTCAAAAGGCGTGGCGGATAAAGATATCGAAGAAGTCTATACCCCGTTTGGTTATAGCGATTACCAGACCATAGTGGCCAATATCAAGAAATTCTCGGCCGGCGGCAAAACCGCGGTGATCTCCACCATTAATGGCGACTCCAACGTGCCTTTCTATAAAGAGCTGGCCAACCAGGGCATTAAAGCGACCGATGTGCCGGTTATCGCCTTCTCGGTGGGGGAAGAAGAGCTGCGCGGCATCGATACCAAGCCGTTGGTCGGCAACCTGGCGGCCTGGAACTATTTCCAGTCGGTGGACAATCCCACCAATAAGAAATTCGTCGCGCAATGGAAAGCCTATGCCAAGTCCCACAACCTGCCCAACGCGGATACCGTGGTCACCAACGATCCGATGGAAGCCACCTATGTCGGCATCAATATGTGGGCGCAGGCGGTTGAAAAGGCGAAGTCAACCGATGTGGACAAGGTGCGCGCGGCGATGGCCGGACAAACTTTTGCCGCCCCGTCCGGTTTTACCCTGACCATGGACCAGACCAATCACCATCTGCATAAGCCGGTGATGATTGGCGAGATTGAGGCGGACGGCCAGTTTAATGTGGTATGGCAAACCCAAGGGCCGGTGCGCGCGCAGCCCTGGAGCCCGTTTATCGCCGGCAACGATAAAAAACCGGATCATCCGGTTAAAAGCACCCAGTAAAGGGGCGTACCCCTAGGGTGGAAAACGGTAAAGACGGCGGCGGGCCTGGGCGTTCCATAGGGTGAAAATATGGGTTATCTTTCTGTATTATACGCTTTTTTTCTACGGTTTAGCCTGGGCTTGGTCCTATGCCTGCCGGTCTTGGCCCTGGCCGGTCCCGCCGCCGACTTTGCGGCGGCCAGCCGCGCCGATCAGGCGAAACTGCTCCAGGCGTGGTCAAGCGCGCCGGATGCCTCCCGCCTGCCGCTGTTGCAGGCGTTGCGCCAGGAAACCATGGTTCTCGACGAGGCCGGCAAACCCTTTGTCCAGCAAGGCGCCACGCTGACGCCGATGGAAGGCGACGCCGCGCCCACCGGCGGCGTCAAAAAAATCTGGCTTAATAACCGCCTGCGCAATCTTATCGCCAATGCCCTGTCCGTCCATCAGTTGGTCAGCGACGATGCCGGGGTAAGACTACAGGCGGCCGACGCGCTCCAGCGCGAAGCACAGGCCGATCAGCTGCCGCTGCTGCTGGCCCGGCTGCCGCAGGAAAAAGACCCGGCGGTACACGGCGCGTTATTGATTGCGCTGGCCAATCTACAGTTGGGCGATCCGCGTCCCGAGGTGCGTCTACAGGCGGTTACGCTGCTGGGCGAATCGGGCGATCCCGATGTTCAGGTTCGCCTGCAGGCGCTGACGCGGGAAAATACCGAACCCGAAGCCCAGGTGCGCGCGGCGGCGCTAAACAGCCTCAAACAGGTGCAGCACAGGCTGATGATCGGCGATATGCTCGGGCAGGCGTTTACCGGCCTGTCGCTCGGCTCGATACTGCTGCTGGCGGCGCTGGGCCTGGCCATTACCTATGGCCTGCTGGGGGTGATTAACATGGCGCACGGCGAGATGCTGATGCTGGGCGCCTATTCCACATATCTGGTACAACAGCTGATGGAACACTACGCGCCGGCGCTGCTGCCGTTTTATCCGCTGGCGGCCCTGCCGGTGGCCTTCGCCGTGACCGGCGTCATCGGCATGCTGCTTGAACGCAGCGTGATCCGTCATTTATACGGCCGCCCGCTGGAAACCCTGCTGGCGACCTGGGGCATCAGCCTGGTGCTGATCCAGGGGGTGCGCATGCTGTTCGGCGCGCAAAACGTCAGCGTCGCCAACCCCGGCTGGCTCTCCGGCGGCATCCAGCTGCTGCCCAACCTGGTGCTGCCCTACAACCGCCTGGCGGTCATCGTGTTCGTGCTGTGCGTGCTGGCGCTGTGCTGGCTGTTGCTGAATAAAACCCGCCTTGGCATGAATATCCGCGCGGTAACCCAGAACCGGGCCATGGCCGCCTGTTGCGGCGTGCCCACCGGCCGGGTGGACATGCTGGCCTTCGGCCTGGGTTCCGGCATTGCCGGCCTGGGCGGCGTGGCATTGTCCCAGTTGGGCAACGTGGGTCCCGAGCTTGGGCAAGGCTATATTATCGATTCGTTCCTGGTGGTGGTGCTGGGCGGCGTCGGCCAACTGGCGGGCACCGTGGTGGCGGCGTTCGGGCTTGGCATCGTCAATAAAATCCTCGAGCCTGAAATCGGCGCCGTGCTGGGCAAGATCCTGATCCTGGCGCTCATCGTGCTGTTTATCCAAAAACGTCCGCAGGGGCTGTTCGCCGTCAAAGGCCGGGTAATCGACTGATGAGCCAACCCTTAACCCTCACCGGCCTGCAAAGGGCGCCCCGCACCGCCATGGCCCTGGGCGCGCTGGCCTTTATCGCGCTGGTTATCCTGCCGCTGCTGGCCCTGCTGCCGGTGGCCAATCCGCTGAATATCTCCACCTATACCCTGACGCTGGTGGGCAAGATCCTGTGCTACGCCGTGGTGGCCATTGCCCTGGATCTGGTCTGGGGCTATGCCGGGCTGCTGTCCCTCGGGCATGGGCTGTTTTTCGCCCTCGGCGGCTACGCCATGGGCATGTACCTGATGCGCCAGGCGGCGGGAGACGGGCTGCCGGCGTTTATGTCCTTCTTATCCTGGAACGAACTGCCCTGGTTCTGGGCCGGCACCCAGCACTTCGCCTGGGCGCTGTGTCTGATTATGCTGGCCCCCGGCCTGCTGGCGTTCGTTTTCGGCTACTTTTCCTTTCGCTCCAAAATCAAAGGGGTCTATTTTTCCATTATGACCCAGGCGCTGACCTACGCCGCAATGCTGTTGTTCTTTCGCAACGAAACCGGCTTTGGCGGCAATAACGGCTTCACCGGCTTTACCACCCTGTTGGGATTCCAGGTCACCGCCACCTCCACCCGGGTGGGCCTGTTCCTGGCCACCGTGGCGCTGCTGGCGGCGAGCCTGCTGCTGGGCTTCGCCCTGGCGCGCAGCAAATTCGGCCGGGTGCTGACCGCGGTGCGCGATGCGGAAAACCGGCTGATCTTCTGCGGCTACGACCCCAGGGGGTTCAAGCTGTTTGTCTGGACGCTGTCGGCGGTGCTGTGCGGCCTGGCGGGCGCGCTGTATGTACCGCAGGTGGGCATTATCAATCCGGGTGAAATGTCGCCCACCAATTCCATCGAGGCCGCCATCTGGGTGGCGCTTGGCGGCCGCGGCACGCTGGTGGGGCCGCTGCTCGGCGCCGGTATCGTCAACGGCGCCAAAAGCTGGTTTACCATGGCCATGCCGGAGTACTGGCAATTGTTCCTGGGACTGATGTTTATCCTGGTGACGCTGGCGCTGCCGCAGGGGGTTATCGGCCTGCTGCGCAAACGGAGGAATGGATGAACGCCACGCCGAACGCGCTGCTGACGCAGACCTATCCCGCCGATATCCACCGCCTGCGGCGCGATCCGGTGCTGACGCTTACCAACATCAACGTCAGCTTCGACGGGTTCCGCGCCCTGACCGATCTGTCGCTGCAGATAGGCGTGGGCGAGCTGCGTTGTGTTATCGGACCCAACGGCGCGGGTAAAACCACCCTGATGGATGTCATCACCGGCAAAACCCGTCCGCAGAGCGGCGCCGCCGTTTACGATCAGCATACCGACCTGACCAGGCTAAGCCCGGTGCAAATCGCCCAGGCCGGCATCGGCCGTAAATTCCAGAAGCCGACGGTGTTCGAGGCCTTAACGGTATTTGAAAACCTGGAGCTGGCGCTGAAAACCGATAAATCGGTCTGGGCCTGCCTGCGCAATAAGCTCAGCGAGGAACAGCGCGATCGCATTGACGCCATGCTCGCCACGCTGCGTCTCGGCCCGCTGCGCCAGCGTCCGGCCGGCCTGCTGTCCCACGGCCAGAAGCAGTTTCTCGAAATCGGTATGCTGCTGGTGCAGGATCCGCATCTGCTGCTGCTCGACGAGCCGGCCGCCGGCATGACCGACGCCGAAACCGCCTATACCGCCGAGCTGTTCCGCTCGCTGGCGGGTAAACATTCGCTGATGGTGGTGGAACATGATATGGGATTTGTGGAAACCATAGCCGATCACGTCACCGTGCTGCACCAGGGCCAGGTGCTGGCCGAGGGATCCCTGCGCGAGGTGCAGGCCAACGAACAGGTGATTGAAGTCTATTTGGGGCGATGACCGCAGGGGAAACGGGATGCTACAGGTGGAAGAGTTAAACCAGTTTTACGGCGGCAGCCATATCCTGCGCGGCCTGTCGTTCGAGGCGCGGATCGGGGAGGTGACCTGCCTGCTCGGGCGCAACGGCGTGGGCAAAACCACGTTGCTGAAATGCCTGATGGGCCTGCTGCCGGCAAAAACCGGCCGCATCCGCTGGCAGGGTGAGCTTATCAATCAACGGCGTCCCCACCAGCGCGTACAGGCGGGCATCGCTTATGTCCCCCAGGGCCGGGAAATCTTCCCGCGCATGACGGTGGAAGAGAATATCCTGCTGGGCCTGTCGCGGTTTTCCGGCGCGCGCGCCAAACAGCCGCCCGGCTCGGTCTATGAGCTGTTCCCGGTACTGGCGCAGATGAAAAACCGGCGCGGCGGCGATCTGTCCGGCGGCCAGCAACAGCAGTTGGCCATTGCGCGCGCGCTGGCCTGCCAGCCGCAGTTGCTGATCCTCGACGAGCCCACCGAAGGCATCCAGCCGTCGGTTATCAAAGAGATTGGCGTGGTGATCAAGACCCTGGCGGCGCGCGGCGATATGGCGATCCTGCTGGTGGAGCAGTTTTATGATTTTGCCGCCGCCCTGGCGGACAATTATCTGGTGATGTCGCGCGGACAGATAGTGCAGCGCGGCAGGGGCGTCGATATGGAAACCGAGGGAGTGCGCGGGCTGGTGACTATCTGAGGCTTGCCGCAATGTAATAAAAATCGGGAAAACGTCTTTTTCGGCAAATAACAGGAAAAAGAAGCCGCGGCGCGAGAAGACCGTCAAGCGGCGGTTTTGGATTGGCATGTTCCGTGATCTCCCTGGCGTACCGGCCCTATGCTTTATCGCAAAAATGTTTCACACTACATTTTTGCCACATTGCCGGGATGTCCCATGCAGCGATTAACCATTTCCCTTGACGATCGGCTGTCGGCCGAGCTGGACGAACTGATGCGCCTGCGCGGCTACAGCAGCCGCTCGGAGGCGTTCCGCGATATGCTGCGGCGCGACCTGGGCCAGCAGGCGGCCACCGCCGATCCCGAGGCGCCGTTTATCGCGGTGCTCAGCTACGTTTACGATCATCATCAGCGGCAGCTCGCCACGCGCCTGACCGAGCTGCAGCACCACCACCATGAGCTGACCGTCTCCACCATGCACGCCCATCTCAGCCATGACGAATGTGTCGAGACCGCCATCCTGCGCGGCCCGCTGGGCATCTTGACCGACTTTGCCCAGTCGGTGATTGCCCAGACCGGAGTGCGCCACGGCAGCATAAACCTGATTCCGCTGGATGCCCCCGCCGCGGGCGACGCCGAAAGCCCCCCGGTCGGCGCCGCTATGCCGGCCGAGCATAGCCCCGCGGGCGATCACCCTCATGTTCACCGGCATCCGCATAAACACGCATAGGACGACCGGCGGGTTTTGGCCAGGGACGCCAAGCTTGCCAATGCGCCTGTAGCCTATCGGATTGTTAATTGCGCCCGATCAATGATCCGGTATGATTTTTTCTGGAAAAGTATGAATCGCGAAGGCATACTGATTCCCACCCAGTTTTGCCCGTTCGCCGCGCGGTGCGATGCGCGCGGCCTGAATTAAAGGGTTGTCCGATGCATATCCCCGATGGTTATCTCAGCCCGTCCACCTGCGCCGTTGCCTTCCTGATCGCCGCCCCGTTCTGGTGGGTGGCGCAAAAACGCGTGCAAAGCCTGCTGCATACCCGTCTGGTGCCGTTGCTGGCGGTAGTGTCGGCCTTTTGCTTTGTCATTATGATGTTTAACCTGCCCCTGCCGGGCGGCACCACCGGCCACGCGGTGGGCATGGCGGTGGCGGCCATCGTGCTGGGACCCTGGGCTGCGATACTGGCCGTCTCGATGGCGTTGTTTATCCAGGCGGTATTCTTCGGCGACGGCGGTATTACCGCGTTGGGCGCCAACTGCCTGAATATGGCCATTGTCGGTCCGCTGGCCGCCTACGGCCTCTACCGCCTGATTGCCGCCGGTTCGGCCATTACCGCCAGGCGGCGGGTGGTGGCGGCCACGGTGGCCGGCTACTGCGCCATTAATATCGCCGCGCTGCTGGCGGCGGTGGAATTCGGCATCCAGCCGCTGCTGTTCACCGACGCCGCCGGTGCGCCGCTGTATGCGCCCTATCCGCTGGCGGTGGCGGTGCCCGCCATGCTGCTGGGCCATCTGACCTTCGCCGGACTGGCGGAGGCCGTGGTGACCGGCGGCATCGTCGCCTATCTGCAGAAAGCCAATCCCGACCTGCTGCGCGCCACCGCCGCGGGCGACGCGCCGGCGCCGGCGCGCCTTTCCGGCTGGCGGCCGGTGCGCTCGCTGTGGCTCGGCATGGCGATGGTGATGATATTAAGCCCGCTTGGCCTGCTGGCCGCCGGCACCGCCTGGGGTGAATGGGGCGCCGCCGATTTCCATGACGCCGGCGCCAGGGCCGGCATCACCCGCGCCTCGGGCAATATCGCGCCGCCGCCGGGCGTTCCGGCGGGCATGATGCGCCTGCAGGCGCTGTGGTCCGCGCCCATGCCGGCCTACGCCCCGTCATTTATGCAAAACGCCCGCCTCGGCTATGTGCTGTCGGCCATTATGGGCAGCGGGATGATCCTGCTGGCGTTTTATCTGCTGGCGCGCCTCAAGCGCACCGCCGCCTGGCGTCCGCAATCGGGTCAGCGCTGAGGGTGCGCGAACCGTCCTTCAGCCGCCGGCGCGCGCCGGGAAGCCGGCACTTTGTCGCGCGCCTGCTGGCGGGCCTGCTGGCGGCCATGGCGCATGCCGATGACGCGCAGGCCATGGCCGATCGGCGGGGATGGCTGCAACAGCTGGATCCGCGCGTTAAGCTGATGGGCCTGGGCGCGCTGATAATGACCGCCGTCGCCGTGCATTCGCTGCTGGCTCTGGCCGGCCTGCTGCTTGCGGCGGCGGTCATGGCGCGGCGGTCGGCGATATCGCTGGCCCGGCTGCTGCGACAGGTATGGCTCGGCGTGCTGCTGTTCACCGGCGTACTGGCGCTGCCGGCGCTGTTTATGGTGCCCGGCGCGCCGCTTTTTACCCTGCCCTTCACGCCGATTACCGTCACCGGGCAGGGGTTGCGCGTGGCTTTGCTGCTGGTCGGCCGGGCGGAAACGTCGGCGACCCTGACGCTGCTGCTGGTTTTGACCACCCCCTGGCCCCTGCTGCTCAAGGCTTTGCGATCGCTGCGGGTGCCTAAAGCGGTGGTGATGATCCTCGGCATGACCCATCGTTATATTTTTGTCCTGCTCGGCAGCGCGATTGCCCTGTTTGATGCGCGCGCCAGCCGGATGGTCGGCCCCCTGCCGGCCGGCGAGCGCCGCCGGCTGGCGGTCAACGCCGCCGGCAGCCTGCTGGAGCGTTCTTTGTATCTCAGCCAGGAGGTGCATCTGGCCATGCTGTCGCGCGGCTTTCGCGGCGATATCAGGCTGATGGACGATTTGCGTTTGCAAAAACGCGACTGGCGCGCGCTGCCGGTGTTTATGCTGCTGGTGCTGGCCGGTTTCGGCTGCCAGTGGCTGCGGTTACCCTGAATGACGCCTTGGAAACACAAGCCATGCGAACGCACCCCACCCCGCCGTTGAACACCCCGCCGGTCTATGACTTACAGCAGGTGGGTTACGCCTATCAGTCGGTGCCCGCGCTGCGGGAGATCACGTTCCAGGTTCAGGCGGGCCAGCGCATTGCCCTGCTCGGCGCCAACGGCTCGGGCAAATCCACCCTGCTGCGCGTGCTGGACGGGCTGTATTTCCCCAACGCCGGGCGCCTGCGCGCGTTCGGCCGGGAACTCGATGAAAACGCCCTGCGCGGGGACGAGGAGGCCTATGCTTTCAGGCGCAGGGTCGGACTGGTGTTCCAGAATTCCGATGTGCAATTGTTCAACCCGACGGTCTATGACGAACTGGCGTTCGGCCCCCTGCAACTGGGCTGGGATAAACCGCGCATCGCCGGGCGTATCGACGCGTTGCTGGAACAGTTCGGCATCGCGCACCTGCGCCACCGGTCGCCCCACCGTTTGTCCGGCGGCGAGAAAAAACGCGTCGCCCTGGCGTCGGTTTTGATTATCGAGCCCGAGGTGTTATTGCTTGACGAACCCTGTGGCGGCCTGGACCCGTTAAGCCAGGGCAATATGCTGCGATTCCTGCGCGACAGCCGCGGGCATACGCTTATCACCGCCACGCACGATCTGGCCATTGTTCCGGATATTGCGGATTGGTGTTTTGTGCTGCGCGAGGGGCGTCTCGCGGCCCATGGTCCAACGGCGACAATTCTGTCCGACGGCGCGCTGCTGCGGGAATGCCATCTGGCCCGGCACCGGCAGGAGGATGATAACCTTCACCGGTATTAATCCACAGATTGCTTTATAAAATTATGATCAGGCGTTATTTTGCGCTGTCGCGATAAAAAATAACCTGTTATGCTGGATAAAACAACAGTAAAAAGAGTTCAGGTCAGTGTATAAGCGTTTGTCCGCCGCCCGCAAGGAGTTCGACCCCACCGAGGCTTATCAGTATCCCGAGCACCTGCGCCAGTATCTCGACGGCCTGCCCGCCGCGCCAGGCGTATATGTGTTTCATAGCGACAGCGACGTAATGCCGTTGTATATCGGCAAAAGCGTGAATATCCGCAGCCGGGTAATGTCGCACCTGCGCACCGCCGGCGAAGCGCGCATGCTGCGTCAGTCGCGGCGCATCAGCTACCATCTCACCGCCGGCGAAATCGGCGCCCTGCTGCTGGAGGCGCAAATGATCAAGGCGCTCCAGCCACTGCACAATAAACGGCTGCGGCGCAGCCGTCAGCTGTGCTCGATTCATCTGGCGGGCGGCGTGCCCGTCATCGTCTCGGCCAAAGAGATCGATTTTGCCCGCACGCCGGATTTATACGGCCTGTTTTCCAGTCGCCGCTCCGCCCAGCAGACCCTGCTGGATATCGGCGACGGCGAATTGCTCTGTTACAGCCTGCTCGGCCTGGAAAGGCTTAGCCACGGCCGCGCCTGCTTCCGGTTCCATCTCGGACGCTGCGCGGGCGCCTGCTGCGGCAAGGAAAGCCCGGAGGAGCACCAGTTGCGCCTGCTGGACGCGCTGCAGCGGATGCGCATCGTCTCCTGGCCCTACCCCGGCGCCATCGGCCTGGTGGAGCACAGCGGCGACCGGCGGCAAATCCACGTGGTCAACAATTGGTTTTATTTGGGTTCGGCAGCCAGCCTGGCGGAAGCGGCGGGCCTGAACACCGTGGCGCAGGGGTTTGACCGCGACGGCTACAATATCCTCAGCGGGCCGATATTAAGCGGCCTGCATGAGATTATAGAACTACGCTAAGGGGTGAACCAGGCGATACGCAAATGACCATGCAGCGCCTGGCAAGCAAACCCGGCGAGCCCGCCGATGGCGGATGCGCCGAACAAAGCGGTAAACGCCTCGGGCGTCGGTTCCTGCCCGGCGGCATGGAATGTCACCATGCCGAGAAACCAGGCCAGGGTATTATCGACGATACGGGTAGTGCGCAGGCTGACTATCAGGACGGCCACCAAAAATACCACCAATGGCAAGGCCAGCGCGTCCATGGCCGGCGACAGCGCAGACAGTAACCGATGGGAAACGGCCGCCAGCCCTATGCCCAGCCACAGGCAGATTATGGCGCACACCCCTTCGCGCCATGACGCCGGGCGGGTGAACCAGCTTATCAGCCCCGCGAACATCACCCAAACCTCAAGCGACAGCGCCGCGCTGCCCCAGGCGGCAAACGACGCGCTCGCGGCGGCTAGCAGGGTGAACAGGATGAACTGCCCGGGCGTTTGCGGTAGAACATGTTCGGGTTGGCGGGTGTTCACGGCCGTTTCCTTGCGCAAGTTGGCACTTGCTTTCAAGATAGGCGCTGGGGATAAGGCGGTCTATGTCGCCGCATCTATAGTATCTTTGCCGTCGCCGCGCCGCGCGCCTTGACCGCTGGCAAACCCATCATGCCCGCTTCAGATTCGCAGGTTTGACCATGAACAGGCGGCCCTGAAAAGGGCCGCCTGTTGATCAAAAAACCGGGGTCAAGCTACAGCGGATGACGCCCCGACAAAAGCGCCATGCCTTAATACAGACTGAATTTTGCGGCCTGGGTGTGGATATTGGCCTGTTGTTGCAGAAATTTGTTAAATTTGCGTATAATTTTCATTGCTGATTCCTCACATTGCTCTGCGGTTAATGTGATGTTCATCACACTTTTTCGTAGTTTATGCATAATGAAACAGCATGTCAATTTTATGTGATGCTTATCACATTTTTTTTAACGTTTCGCTTACCAGCTCCGGCGCGATGCGCTCCACCGGCGCCGAAAGGATAATCGAGGTCTTGGTGGCGCCGAATTGGCTTACCCGCTCGATAAACGCTTCCATCGCCGCCATATCGCCGACCGCGCCGCGGATAATAACGCAGGCTTCGCCGGTAACCCGGTAGCATTGGAGGATTTCGGGGATCCGGGTCAGCATCTTCAGCGTATTTTGCCAGTGGTTATGATTAAGCCGCAGCTCGACGATAAACGTAATCGGCAGACCCAGTTTTTCCAGGTTGACGTGGGCGTGATAGCCGGTGATGATTTTTTTCGCCTCAAGCTTGGCGACCCGCTCCGCCACCGCCGGCGGCGAGAGATTCACCCTTCTCGCCAGCTCGGCGTAGGTCAGCCTGCCGTTTTCCACCAGCGCCTGCAGTATCAGCTCATCAAATTTATCCATATCTGTCCCGTTGGCCCGCCGCCGTTGAATCAAAGGTTTTATCCGGCTATTTTCGTTGGTTTGCCGGGTGATTACGAGAAAAAAAATGCATTGACCGGCATAAAAAAAGGTTTACTAATTATTCCAAGGTTTAGTTTCATAAGGCAGTGACATGCAATTACGGGATTCCAACGGACTCAAGCTGGCCCTGGCGCTCTTTACGCTTTATATCATCTGGGGATCGACCTATTTCGTTATCCGCGTTGGGGTAGCCAGCTGGCCACCGCTGCTGATGGCCGGCGTACGTTTTTTAACTGCCGGCATCGTGCTGTTTGCCCTGCTGCGCCTGAAAGGCGAGGCCCTGCCTTCGCCGCGCCAGACGCTTAACGCGGGCATGATCGGCATCCTGCTGCTGGCGATTGGCAACGGCCTGGTGACGGTGGCCGAGCATATGCAGGTGCCGTCAGGCATTACCGCGGTGATTGTCGCCACGGTACCGCTGTTCGCCGCCTGTTTCGGCAGTTTTTGGGGCTTGCGCGCCACGCGCCTGGAATGGTTTGGCATCATGTTGGGCCTGGTCGGCATTATTTTGCTCAACACCGGCGGCAACCTGACCGGCAACCCGCTCGGCGCGCTGCTGGTGATCGTGGCTTCCGTCAGCTGGGCGTTCGGTTCCATCTGGAGCTCAAGGCTTGATTTGCCCAAGGGCATGATGGTCGGGGCGGTGGAAATGATCGTGGCGGGGGCGGTATTGCTTATCGCCAGCCTGCTCAGCGGCGAGCGCCTGTCCCGGATGCCGGACACCGCCGGACTGCTGGCCATCGGCTATCTGATCGTGTTCGGTTCTATTATCGCCATTAACGCCTATATGTACCTGCTCTCCCACGCCCGTCCGGCGCTGGCCACCAGCTACGCCTATGTGAATCCGGTGGTGGCGGTGCTGCTCGGCATGGGGTTTGCCGGCGAACGGCTTAATCCGGTGGAATGGGTGGCGCTGGGCATTATCATCCTGGCGGTGGCCATCGTCATGGTGGGCAAATCCTTCGGCGGACGCAACCAACGCACCGCCAATCCGCTCCCGGCCCGCGAAGCCCCGGACAGCCGGCTGAGCGCGGCGGATATCAATCCCAAGTCCACCCGCTAGATAATCCCGCCCTACCGGCGCACGGCAAGTTGTAAACCAGCATGATTTTTTGTATGACAAATTCTATGCGCAGGGTAAAATATTATCACTTTCCCGGCGAATGTCCGGGTATCTTCCGGTGGCAGCGGCTGACGGGCCGGCCGGCGACAGTTGATAGCGTAAGGATTGGGACAGGCGATGGCGAACGAGAAACAACCGGCGTCTCCCTTAGGCGAGAACGGCGCGGCCGACGCGCCGGACGAGACCGCCTCAAGGGGTATTTCGGCCATGGCGCTGCTGGTGGCCGGGGCGTTTTTTATGGAGTATATCGACGGTACGGTGATCGCCACCGCGCTGCCGCAGATGGCCCTGACCTTCGGCATCTCGCCGGTGGACCTGAATATCGGCATGAGCGCCTATTTATTGACGCTGGCGGTGCTGATCCCGGCCAGCGGCTGGATCGCCGATCGTTTTGGATCGCGGCAGGTCTTTACCGTGGCGCTGGCGATCTTTACCCTGGCGTCCGTATTGTGCGGCCTGACGCAGACTGTGCCGCAGTTCGTGGTGATGCGTATCCTGCAAGGCGCGGGCGGCGCGTTGATGGTACCGGTCGGGCGGCTGGCGGTATTGCGCAGCACCCCCAAATCACAGTTAATCAAAGCCATCGCCACCCTCACCTGGCCGGCGCTGGTGGCGCCGATCCTGGGTCCGCCGCTGGGCGGTTTCATTACCGATTACGCCAGTTGGCGCTGGATCTTTTTTATCAACCTGCCCCTGGGGCTGGTGGCGATTATCGCCGCCTGGAAACTTATTCCCAATCCGCCGCGCACAGAGCGCGCGCCGTTCGATGTGTTCGGGTTTATCGCCAGCGGCGCGGCGATGCTCAGCCTGGTCTACGGCCTGGAACTGACCGGGCGCCACGATGCCTCGTGGCCGTATATGATCCTGTTTTTAGGATTGGGCGTGCTGGCGCTTGCGGTCACCGTACGGCACCTGCGGCGCGCCCGGCAGCCGATGATCCGCCTGGGTTCTCTGCGGGTGCAGACCTTTCGCGTCACCATGGGCGGCGGCTCACTGTTCCGCATGGCGATAGGCGCGGTGCCTTTCTTGCTGCCGCTGCTGTTCCAGGTCGGGTTCGGCATGGATGCGTTCCATGCCGGGTCGCTGGTACTGGCGGTTTTTGCCGGCAACCTGGCGATGAAACCGGCTACCACGCCGCTGATTCGCCACTTCGGCTTTCGCAAGGTACTGCTGGTTAACGGCACGCTGGCGGCGCTGTCCCTGCTGGCCTGCGCCTTCCTGACGCCGCAGACGCCCGGCTGGCTGACGCTTGCGGTATTGTTTTTCGGCGGCCTGTGCCGCTCGATGCAGTTTACCGGCATCAGCACCCTGGCGTTTGCCGATATTCCGCAAAGCGAGATGAGCTACGCCAATACGCTGTTCAGCACCGCGGTGCAGTTATCCATCGGCATGGGTATTACCATCGGCGCCATAGGCATCCGCCTGGGTGAACAGCTGGCGCCATGGCTGGGGCTGGGGGATCTGCCGGGCATCGCCTATCGGCTGGCCTTCGTGCTGATTACCCTGATGTCGCTGCTCGGTCTGCTGGATCTGCTGCGCCTGCCGGCCAATGCCGGCGAACTGGTCTCACGCAAGCCCAAGCGCGCCAAGGCCGGTTAAACCATACGATAACAAAACGCCCGCGGACCCATACCGTTGCCGGTGTTGATCCACGGGCGCGTTTCACCGCGGCGTTATCAGGCGGTTTGGAAGAAACTTACCGCCCGGCGCAGCTCTTGTCCCTGTTCGGTCAGCGAACGGGCGGCGGCGGCGGCCTGCTCCACCAGCGCGGCGTTTTGCTGGGTGACCTGGTCCATCTGGGCCACTGCCTGCCCCACTTCCTGGATACCCATATGCTGTTCGCTGCTGGCGGTGGCGATTTCGTGAATAATGGCGGCCACCTTGTCCACCGAATCGACAATTTCGGTCATCGCCTTGCTGGCGTTATCCGCCCGTTCGGACCCGGCGGTAATTTTTTCCACCGTACCCTCAATCAGCGCTTTGATTTCCTTGGCGGCGTCGGCGCTCTTTTGCGCCAGCGTGCGTACTTCGCTCGCCACCACGGCAAATCCTTTTCCCTGGGTGCCGGCCCGCGCCGCCTCGACGGCGGCGTTAAGCGCCAGCAGATTGGTCTGGAAAGCAATCCCTTCGATGACCGAAATGATATTGACGATTTTTTTCGAACTTTGGGAAATGTCGCGCATATGCGTCAGCATTTCCGCCACGATTTTACCGCCCTGGCTGGCGGTGCGTGACGTGGCGACCGCCAGTTCGCTGGCTTCCTTGGCATTATCGGCATTGTGATGCACGGTCTGCGTCAGTTGCTGCATATTGGCCGAGGTCTGGATTAACGACGCCGCCTGTTCTTCGGTGCGCTGCGACAGGTCGGTATTGCCCTGGGCGATTTGCCCGGAGGCCACCGAGATGGATTCGCTGCCGCTGACGATGCCGCTGATGGTGCCCCGCAGCTGCTGGCTCATGGCGCTCAGCGCCGCCAGCAGGCTGCTGCTGTCCTTGGCGCCAAGCTTGATGCCGGTGGTAAGGTTGCCGGCGGCAATCTTACGCATGATTGAGGTGGCGTAAGCCGGCTCGCCGCCCAGTTGGCGCCACAGGTTGCGGGATATCATCGTGGCCAGCACGCCGGATACCAGCAGGGCGAACAGCGCAAGGCCCAGCAGGGTATATTTCGCGATTTCATAGCCTTGGGTCGCCTGCCTGGCCGCCTCCTGGCTGCCGCCGACTTCCCGGTCGACCATGGTGGCCAAATCGATCATCAGCTGGGTACGGTATTTACGCGAGGTATCTCCGCTAATGCGGATGGCGCCGGTGACATCATTTTCCGACATCGCCGCGACCATTTTATCATTCGCCTGGCTGAACTCATTGAAATTAGCCATGATCTGGCTAAACAGCGGCGTGGAGCTTAAAGGCGTTTTCAGCGCCAGGTAGGCATTCTGGGCGCGCAGGAAATTCGCCACCGCCTGCATCAGTTCCACCCGATGTCCTTCACGGTCTTCATCCGTTGGGGACGCGATGTATTGCACCTGCTGTAAACGCAACTCGGCTAAGGTACCGCGCATCTCAAGCGTGTAGCGCACACCGGGCAGCCAGTCGTTGCGATAGGCGTCGATATGGGCATTATTGGCGCTGAGCTGGTAAAGCGACACGCCGCCCAGGCAAAGCATTAAGGCGATAATAATGGCAAAGCCGCTGAACAGCTGAACCATAAAGGGTAAGTGGAGTATTTTTTTCATGACCATAGCCATCCGTGCAGAGAAGTAACGGTCTATCGGCAAAAAATGAGGGATAATGAGGAGCGAAAGAGGGTTTAATTGCGTTCCGTGATCAACCTGTCATTTTTGGCAGGAAAGTTATCATACCAATTGGCCGAACCCTGGCAAAATGCGCACGTTGCGCGCCGGATTCAAGGCGGTGCCCCCGGCGCGCGCGTGCCGCCGGCATCGCCGGTGGTGTCGCGGGCGACGGCGCGACGGGCGATAATACGGCTGCGCCATGACGCAGCGATCGCCCCGCTGCGCCCGTAGCTCTAACCGGTAATATAACCCGTAACAGGTACGTGTTAGTACAGCCACTACAGAGATTATTCACCGTATTTGTCATAATATTGCCAATTTTCTTATTCCCGCGGGCTATGCTAATATCGGTAACCTTATTGAAAACCATAGAATAACCTTATGACCTATCTTTATCTGCTCATCGCGATAATTTCTGAAGTGATTGCCACAAGTTCGCTAAAAGCCTCGGCCGGTTTTACGAAAATTTACCCTTCCATTGTGGTTGTCACCGGATATTGTATTTCCTTTATATTGCTGTCGCTGGTGCTTAAAACGATGCCGATGGGCGTCGCCTATGCGGTTTGGGCAAGCTTAGGCATTGTATTTGTTGCCGTTTCCGGCTACTTATTTTTTGATCAAAAACTCGACATCTACGCAATAGTAGGCATGTTTATGATTATCGGCGGCGTGCTGGTCATGAATGTCGTATCGAAATCCACCAGCCATTAATTAACTTATAATATAATTATTTAATTACTAGATATATAAAATAATCCTTGGTAAATATCATGATTGTGGAAAATGAAATTTCTCATAGCTATAATATCAAGCTGCGACCTTTGGAACGGGAAGACCTGCATTTCGTTCACCAGCTGGATAATAATGAAACCGTCATGCGTTATTGGTTCGAGGAACCTTATGAGGCGTTTGTCGAACTAAACGACCTTTATGACAAGCATATCCATGACCAAAGCGAACGGCGGTTTATCATTGATAAGGAAGGGGTGGGCATCGGCCTGGTGGAGCTGGTGGAAATCAATCACATCCACCGCCGCGCCGAGTTCCAGATCCTGGTCGACCCGGCCCACCAGGGCCGCGGCTATGCCGGCATCGCCGCGCAGCTGGCCATGAACTACGGATTTATGGTGCTTAACCTGCATAAGCTGTACCTGATCGTGGATGAGGAAAACGAAAAGGCCATCCATATCTACGGCAAGCTGGGTTTCAAGGTCGAGGGCCTGTTGCTGAAAGAATATTTCGTCAACGGCGAATACCGCAATACCATCCGGATGTGTATTTTCCAAAATGGCTACCTGGCCGGCAGGACGAAAAATCCCCCTGGCGCCAGGCAAGACGGCTGCCAATCGCACCGTAATCCGCAGGATATCGCCCACGGGGCGTAATCCGGGTCGCTGATCGCAGCTGATATCATCATCATGTCCCCGGACCCCGGGCAAAAACCCCAGTGACCCGGGCGACGCCAATGCATCTCCGGGTAACCAAGGCCAATATATATAAGCGACGTTAGCATTTTTTTATATCCCCTGGGGCGGACGGGACGTGAAAGCCGGACGAAACCCAGGTCTTTGACTCGGTTTTATTGCCATCGCCCGCTGCTTTATATTCTTATCTTAGAGAATTCCCTGGTGTTGAAGACTTCCGAGCTACAGTTAACATAAAAATCGTCCTGCAGTGACATGGCATTGTCAATATAGACTGAAATATCGCAGCCGTAGTCAATTTTGCTTTTTTGCAGCGTATTCGTCGGCAGGGTTTTATTGATACGGGTAATCGCCGCTTTACAACCACGCTTATCGGCGATAATGACCCGCTCCGGCGTAATAAGGTTAACATTCCAGCCCGCATTGATCACCATGGCCCTGATATCAAAATCATCGCCGGATATCGCCGCCACATCGCGCATAACGTTAACCTGCTCCAGAATGAATGCTTTCACCGAAACAGGGTCCAGAACAACCTTCTGATAAGGTTCCAGGATTTTACTTAACACGCCGTTCACCATCAACATGATTTCCGTATCTTTATTAAACTGAGAATAGGAACCGTAGCCATCGGTAAAGACCAGCTCTTGGCGTTTTTCAAAAAAAATCGGCGCCAGATCAATCAGTTTATGGTAAATCTGCGCATCCAGTTTAGACGCCGCGCAGTCTTGCGCACGATGATGGCTAACCCAAAGCCTTACGGCATCGGCGATTTTATTATTGGTGACATACGACATGGCGTAATAATTGGTTTTAAGATACTTATTGATATCAATCAATTCGTTAAATAATACATCCGACTGGATAAAGCTAAGGTTAAATTCTCGAGCCAGCGCCGCCTGCGTTAAAAAAGGATTGCCCAGCATCAGACAGACCGCGTCTAACAGCAGATCGTCGCCAAACTCAAATTGGCGGATAAATCTTAAGGGGCTATTGCGCAATGCATTCATCTGTTATCAAGTCCCATGGCATTAAGCAGTTTTCCGGAAGCGCCAACGACAGGGCAACGGTTATCCTTCTGGTCAACTGAGGCCAACGTATTCGCGCTTAGGGACTATCGGCAGCGGGAGGTAAATATTTAGAAAAAAACGCGGTAAATCCCCACCTTAACCGGACAACCGGCGCGGCGGCACGGTATGCCCGCCTACACCGCCCGCCAGGCAGGCCGGTTAAAGGGACAGCGTGCCGATGGGGTCGGATCGGGCGTGGTGTTTTCGCCCGACCGCGCGCCGCATGGCACGGTATGCCGGCGATCGCCGGACTGACATGAAGTGTGTTAAGCCATAACCATCGTGGTCTTGGTATTCACCAGTTCAAACAGCACCACCGTTCGCGATGGACAGGTATAAGCATGGCCGAAACCAAAGCTATGCTCATTAATATCATCCGGTTGGAAGGTATCAAAAATATGCCGCCAACCGTAACCGTGCGCCACCTCCGGCAAGGTAAACACCAAATCCTCATGGGACGCGCTAAACAGCAACAGCACGGTACTCTGCGATCCCACCCGCAAAAGCCCGGTAGGCTGCGCCCGACCGTCCAGCAACATACCTATGCTCTTCAGATTGCCGTCATTCCAGGCTTCCTCCGACATCTCATCGCCATTGGGCTGAACCCAGGTCACATCTTTAATATTAAGTTTTTCATTCAGTTTACCGCTGAGAAAACGTCCGCGATGCAAAATCGGGAAACGGTTACGCAAGGCAATCAGCCGATAGGTATATAAAATCAGGGATTCGCCCTTATCGTTGATATCCCAATTTATCCAGCTGATCTCGCTGTCCTGGCAATAACCGTTATTGTTACCCTGCTGGGTGCGGGCGAATTCATCCCCCGCCAACAGCATCGGCGTGCCCTGCGAGAACATCAGCGTCGCCAGCATATTGCGCATCTGGCGCAGCCGCAGCTCGCTGATGGCCGGATCGTCGGTCGGGCCTTCGGCGCCATAGTTTGCCGAGATATTGTCACTGTGGCCGTCGCGGTTATCCTCGCCGTTGGCTTCGTTATGCTTATGCTCGTAGGACACCAGATCGTTAAGCGTAAAACCATCATGGGCGGTAATAAAATTAACCGACGCATAAGGCTTACGGCCGCGGTGATTAAAGATATCGGCGGACCCGGCCAGACGGGTGGTAAAATCCGCCAGTTGGCCTTCGTCCCCGCGCCAGAATTTACGTACCGAATCGCGATACCTGTCGTTCCACTCCGACCAGCCCGGCGGGAAACCGCCGACCTGATACCCGCCGGGGCCACAGTCCCAAGGCTCGGCAATCAGCTTGACCTGGCTCAGTATCGGGTCCTGGCGGCAGGTGTCGAGAAAACCGCAGCCTTCGTCGAAACCATATGCCTCGCGCCCCAGAATGGTCGCCAAATCGAAACGGAAACCGTCCACCTGCATCTCGGTCGCCCAGTAGCGCAAGGAGTCCGTCACCATTTGCAACACCCGCGGATGGCTCAGGTTAAGGGTATTGCCGGTGCCGGTATCGTTAATGTAATAACGCTTTTCCTCGGGAAACAGGCGATAGTAGCTGGCATTATCGATACCTTTAAGCGACAGCGTCGGACCGAGCTCGTTGCCTTCGGCGGTATGGTTGTACACCACATCCAGGATCACCTCGATGCCGGCGGCGTGCAGGGTGGCTATCATCTGTTTAAATTCATTCACCGTCGAGGTGGCCATATACTGCGGATGGGGCGCAAAAAAACACAGCGTATTGTAGCCCCAAAAATTGTGCAGCCCGTTTTCCTGCAAATGGCGATCGTCGGTGAAGGCATGGATCGGCATCAGTTCGATGGCGGTCACGCCGAGCGATTTGATGTAATCGACAATCTGCGGCGTGCTAAGCCCGGAAAAGGTGCCGCGCAGATGCTCCGGCACCGCGGGGTGGCGCATGGTATAGCCGCGCACATGGGTTTCATAAATCAGCGTTTTTTCCCAGGGGATAAAACTTTTGCCGTTGGCCGGCCAGGAAAACGCCGGGTCGATCACCCGGCATTTCGGCATAAAGGGCGCGCTGTCGCGCTCATCCACGCTCAGATCCTTATCCTCCGCGTCGAAGTTGTAGGCGAACAGCGCGTCATCCCATTTCAGCTCGCCCCAGATCTGCTTGGCGTAGGGATCGAGCAGCAGTTTGGACGGATTAAAACGATGTCCTTCCTCAGGGGCAAAAGGACCGTGGACCCGATAGCCATACAGCAGGCCGGGACGCGCGTCCGGCAGGTAGCCATGCCACACCTCGTCGGTATATTCCGGCAGTTCTATCCGGTCATACTCCTCGCCCTCTTCGGTAAACAGGCACAGCTCCACTTTGGTGGCATGGGCGGAAAAAATGGCGAAATTAACCCCCAGTCCGTCCCAGGTGGACCCCAGCGGTACCGGCATCCCTTCCCTGACGCGCGTTTTGCGTTCCGCGTCCAGGCGGCTGACAATGTCATGATCGCTGTTGGGATGTGCAATGCGCACTCCCTTATCATCAATGGTCACCACCACCTGATTATCAACTTTGCTCGCCATGGTGGTGGTGGTGGTCGGAATAACAATTTCGGTGGTTTTTTTCGACGTTCCCTTAGCCATCAACCTCATCTCCTGCGCTTGATTTTAGTCTATTCAGTCAAAATGCCGACCGTTGCCCGCAGGTTATGCCGGCATCCGATGGACAATATGGTTCCTGCCGGTAATGGCATGGGGGTTAACGGCACATCGGCCGGTGAAAGTGGAATGGTCATCACGCCTTATTGGAGTGTAGTACCGGTTTAGGGTTACGCCAGAGGCGCCGGGGAATGTTTCGACGCCGGCGCCGCCATCCGCCGTCTGAACCGCCTGATGGCGACGCCATGATGTGATATGCTTTTCCGGACAGCCTTTCATCAACCGCGTAACGGCGTTTGTTCACGACGCAGGCAAACAGGATCCCCATGATGAATATCGATAAAGATACCGTATTATGCATGTCGCTTGCCGCCCGCCCCGGCAATTTCGGCACGCGTTTTCATAATTACCTCTATGAACAGCTTGGCCTGAATTATCTCTATAAAGCCTTTACCACCCGCGATCTTGCCGCCGCCATCGGCGGCGTCAGGGCGCTGGGCATCCGCGGCTGCGCGGTGTCGATGCCGTTCAAAGAGGATTGCATCCCTTACCTGGACGAGCTGGATCCCTCGGCCAAGGCCATCGAATCAGTGAATACCATCGTCAACACCGACGGCTATCTGAAAGCCTATAACACCGACTTTATCGCCATTGAACGCCTGCTGGCCAAGCATCAGGTCAGCCCGGACAGCGCCTTTGCCCTGCGCGGCAGCGGCGGCATGGCGAAAGCGGTGGCCGGCGCGCTGCATAACGCCGGATTCCGCCAGGGGGTGATCATCGCCCGCAACGAAAAAACCGGCCGTCATCTGGCGCAGCTCTACGGCTACCGCTGGCAGGCGGATGAAACCGGTCTGGACGCCGCGCTGCTGATTAACGTCACGCCGGTGGGCATGACGGGCGGCGCCGGGGCCGATGAGCTGGCCTTTAGCGAACCGCATATCGCCCGGGCCGACCGGGTGTTCGACGTGGTGGCGCTGCCGGCTGAAACGCCATTGATTCAATATGCGCGCCTGAACGACAAAGCCGTAATCACCGGGGCCGAGGTGATAGCCATCCAGGCGCTGGAGCAGTTTGTGCTGTATACCGGCGTGCGTCCCGATGACGCATTGGTGGAGCGCGCTGCCGCCTACGCCCGCGGCTGAATAACGGCTACGGGGACGGCGGCGCAACGGCGGTGGCGTTGGCCCGCGCTTCGCTGCGGTAATGACGGGGGGCCTTGCCGGTGGCGCGTTTGAAGGCATTGCTGAACGCGCTTTCGGAGGTATAGCCCAGCATGCCGGCCAGGACGGCAACCGGGGTATTATCTTCCCTGAGCGCCCGCTGCGCCAGGCGCATGCGCCACCGGGTCAGGTAAACCAGCGGGGGTACACCGGCCATATTCTTGAAATGCAGGGCAAAGGTGGTGCGCGACATCGCCGCCGCCCCGGCCAGATCCTCGAGGCGCCACGTCCGGCCGGGATTACCGTGCATCAGCCGCAGCGCGGGAGCGAGGCGCTTATCGCCGACCGCGCGCAGCCAGCCCGCCGTCAGCGGCCCCTGGCTATTGATATGCGCGCGCAGAATCTGCACAAACATCAGTTGGGCGAGCTGCGCCGAGGCAACCCCGGATCCGGGCAGGCCGGCGGCGCGTTCGCGCACCAGCTGATCGAGCAGCCAGGTCAGGATCCCCGCCTGCGGCGAAGCCGCCCTTACGTGAATCAGCGGCGGCAGGACCTCCGCCAGCAAACCGCCGTTCAGCGGATCGAGCCGCACGTGTCCGCCAATCTGCACGCAATCGTCGCCCGAGCCAAGGATGGCGGTTTTCAGGCCGTTGCCGCTGAACAAGCCCGCCGCGTCAACCGGCGGCGCCGTCAGGCTGCCGGCGAGAACAAACCCGCGCTGCGCCGTGAGCAGCAACACATCCCCCGTTCCGACCCGCACCGGCGCCTCCCGGCCGTCGAGACGCAGCCAGCAGTTGCCCTTCACCAAGGCGAAAAATTTGATCTTGTCCGGCGCCGGAAAACGGATAGCCCAGGCGCCTGCGGCGGAAAAACCGCCGGAGACCACGGTTTCCGCATTGGTAAACCGGAGAATATCGGAAAAGGGATCGATGCTTATTTCGCTATTGTCCGCCATTGCCGTCCTTATATCGGTGTTGAAGGGTTAATGACGGCTTAATCAACGCCTCTCGCGCGCAATTACCCCGTCACCGCCCTGTTTTCGTACTATTGCGCAGATTAACCGCCTTTTCAAGCATTCCCCGTCCGGAACACGGCGCCTATAGTGAAGATACGTTTTCCCACGACATGACGCCCGGCCCAAACTCATCCGCGCGCGTCCATACCAAGAGGTCATGATTATGGTTAGGTTACAGCACCCTATCGGCTCCGGCTTCGGCGCGGCGTCCACCGCGGAAGAAGCGATCCGCGGCATCGACCTGTCCGGCAAAACGGCCATCGTCACCGGCGGTTATTCTGGCCTCGGCCGGGAGACCGCGCGCGTCCTGCGCGCGGCCGGCGCGGCGGTGATCGTACCGGCGCGCGATATCGCCAGGGCGGCGGCGGCCCTTGAGGGTATCGATGTCGACATCCAGCCGATGGACCTGCTCGATCCGGCGTCCATCGACGCCTTCGCCGCCCGTTTCCTGGCCGGCGGCCGGCCGCTGCATATCCTGGTCAACAGCGCGGGCATCATGGCCTGTCCGCTGACGCGCGACGCGCGCGGCTATGAAGCGCAGTTCGCCACCAACCACCTGGGCCATTTCCAGCTGACATCGCGGCTTTGGCCGGCTCTGCGCCGGGCGGACGGCGCGCGGGTGGTCTCGGTATCATCCTGGGGACATCATTTTTCACCGCTGGTGTTCGACGATCCGCATTTTGACCGCCGCGACTACGATCGCTTCGCCGCCTACGGCCAGTCGAAAACGGCCAATATCCTTTTCGCCCTGGCGCTGGATACCAGAGGCGAACCGGATGGGATCCGCGCCTTTTCCCTGCATCCGGGCGGCATTGTCGGCACCGGACTGGAAAAATACCTGTCCCGGGAGGAACTCATGGCCGCCGGCGTACTTGATGAGGCCGGCAACCCGATCCGCGATCCCGCGCGCAACCTGAAGACGGTGGAACAAGGCGCGTCCACCAGCGTCTGGTGCGCCACCAGCCCGCAGCTCAATGGCTTGGGGGGCCTGTATTGCGAAAATACCGATATCGCGCCGCTGGAGCCGGACGGCACCGCCATCGGCTGGAAAATCGGCGACTCCGTGCGGCATGCGGGCGTGATGCCTTATGCGGTGGACCCGGAGGCGGCAGAGCGTCTGTGGACGCTGAGCGAACGGCTTGTGGACCGGGCATGATAATCAGCGCCGGCGGCGCCGTACACGCATTAACCATGGTGCAACGGACGCACCCTTTTTGGTCGCGCTGAATGGCTGAGCGGCGCACTTGAAAAAGAGCGGTACTAACCTGTTGTTTTTATATAACTAAAAAAAGCTCTCCATTGGCATATTATTTGCTTATTAATTAGTTAATTAATTAATAATCTTTTTGAGCCTAATCAAGCCAACCGGAGAGTAACAGAATGACCGTTGATGAAGTAATAGCGCGTTTTGAGCAGGAGCGCGAAAAAATATGGTTCGAGCAGCCGGATGAAGTGCGGGATTTGGGCAACGGCATTGTGCCGCGCGGCACCGGCGCGCGCGGGCAATACCTGAGCACCATTATCTTCGCCGAAGGGGAGGCGCGCACCATGGCCGACGAAATGCTGTGGGGGCTGATCCGGGTGGCGGAGGATACCGATGCCGATTTGCCCACGCTGCAGTCAATCATCAAGGAAATCATCGGCTATAAGGCGGATTTTTTTGATTTTGTCAGCCTGCCCCACGCCGCCGCCATGATCCATCTGTATGTGGATACCGCCTGCCAATGCACCACCCTGCACGACCTGTGCCGTTTGTCCCATGCGGCGCTGTCCTATGCCAACCGTTTGCATATGTGGGTTGATTTTATTCTGCCCTGGGGCCTTGGCGACGGTTTCCGCCGGGTCAAGCCGGCCTGACCCTTCCTATTTCCTCTTACTGATCATCAGGTGCCAGAATGAAACTCAGAATGAATGTTGCGAACGAACCTATTTGCATTATCGAGGTATGGGAAGATAAAGTACCCAACCTGGTCAAGGAACTGCGGGCTAAATTGCCGATGAAAAGCGTATTGCAGCACGGCAAGCTTATCGGCGATATGGTGTTTTTCACCATGCCCATCGTCGCCCCGTGGGAAAATAAATTCAAGACCGAAGAAGTGGGTAAAATGCGCCGTGAAAAATACGGCAAGGTTACCGGGTCGGTGTGCTTTTACAGCCCGCGCCAGCAGTTTTGCGTGGTGTATGGCGATGATACCGCCGAGGAACCCTTGCCTATTTCGTATATCGGTGAAGTTATCGAAGGCGACCTGCAGCTGCGCGTTACCGGCCTGGAAACCTGGTTTGACCAGGGTCGCGTGGTCGAACTGGAAATTATTGAATAAATAGCCCCTGTCCGGCGCTATGATTCCCCGCCGGACAGCAGTTCGCGTATCGCCTGTTCTATCACGGCGGTTTCCGCGGCAAAGCGCCCGGGCGCGCCGGCGCAATGGCCGTAGTCGGAGGCGAGCGGCCGCCACTGGGCCTGTTTAAGCCATGAAAACTCTATAAACGCCTCCTCCTGGGTGAAATACTGGTCGGTATTGCACGGCATCACAATCGTCCTGGCGCTAACGGCCGCCAGCGCCGCCTGAAGGCTGCCGCCATAGTGCGGCGCCCGTCCCGCGTCGGCATCCTGCCAGGTGCGCAGCATGCACAGCAGATCGTTGGCGTCCCACGCCTGGTGATCGCGCTCCCAGTCCCGCAGCAGATCCTCGCGCGTGGCGAAATGAAGAGCCTGATACAGCTCGTCGCGATAAAAAGCCGCGCTGTAGGCCCAGCCGGCATACACCCGGCCGAATGCCGCCAGCCCGGCCAGCGGCGGCGAGGCGTAATCGCCGCCGGCGAACGCCGGGTCCGCCCGCAGCGCCGCCTTGACCCCTTCCAGGAACACATGGTTCAGCGGCCAGCAGCGGGCGCTGCCGCAAATGGGCAGCAGCGCCCGCACCGCCGCCGGATAGGCCGCGGCCCAATGCCAGGCCTGCATCGCCCCCATCGACCAGCCGCAGACCAGCGCCAGTTGTCCGATACCCAGGTGTTCGGTAACCAGTTGGTGCTGCGCCCGTACGTTATCCCCCACCGTCACCGGCGGAAACCGCGGCCCGCCCTGGCGCGGGGAGTTGCTGGGCGACGTGGAAACGCCGTTGCCGAACATATTAACCGCGATAATGCAATGCCGCGCCGGATCCAGCGCGCGCCCGGCGCCGATAATGGCGCGATAAGATCGGTGGGTGCCGGTATACCAGGACGGCAGCAGCACGGCGTTATCGCGCCGGTGGTTAAGCCGGCCGTGGATTTCATAGGTCAATGTGGCGTCATAAAGCGCCGCGCCGCACTCCAGCGCGAACGTGCCCAGGTTGCAGGCGTGGTAATCTGGCATGGCTCCTCCCCTCACCGGCGTAGCCGGTATGATGGATATGGCGGACGTAATGATAGATGTTAATTAATCAGCTAGTTAACTTGTTGCTGATTTCCCGCCTGTGGTAGTATTCGTCCATTAAACATGGTTATCCCCACGCAGAAATAACGCAATTCAACGAATTGGGTTGCCCGGACGCAATGTATGAAAACCAACGTTATAAAAGAAAAAGTCACGGCTAAAAACGGCAAGAACTTACAAAACGACGTGGCGCATGTCCTGCAGGACTCGGCGCTGGAGCTGTTCGCCAAACAGAATTACTCCTCGGTCAGGATTAAGGATATCGCCGAGGCGACCGGACTTAATTCCGCGCTGATTTATTATTATTTCGGCTCCAAGGAAAATTTATTTCTCAAAGTCATCGAATCCACGGTGGAAAAGGCTTTTGAGCAATTTGATTCCATTAAAATGAATGCCGATAATCCCAGGGACGTGCTGTTTTTGTGGATACAAATTCATATTTTGCAATTTTACCTGCTGCAAAAATTAGCCAAAATCAGCCTCGATTATGCCGGCACCAACGGACGCACACCCGAGATTGACAACGCCGTGAAGAAATTTTACGAAAAAGAATCCGTGATCCTGAAAAACACCCTCAAGGACGGCATCACCGCCGGCGTCTTCCGCGAGGTCAATGCGGTGGATATGGCGATGTTTATCTCCACCTTCCTCGATGGCGTGTTATTTCGCACCGTCATGTTTCCTAAATTCAAATATAAACACGCCATTAACTGTATGCGGGAATTTGTCTTCGAACATCTGGACGTCAAGACCAAATAAAACCGCCGCGCCGCCGGCAACACGGCGCCGCGGGACATTAATGCGCGAACAGCTGGCCGATATCCTTAAACGCCTTGAACTCCAGGGCATTCTGGCAGGGATCGAGTAGAAACAGGGTCGCCTGCTCGCCGATTTGCCCTTTGAAACGGATATAAGGTTCAATCACGAAGGCCGCGCCGTGGGCTGTCAGTCTGGCCGCCAGCGCTTCCCAGTCCTCCCAGGCCAGGACCACGCCGAAATGCGGCACCGGCACATCGTGCCCGTCCACCGCATTGGTATGCGCGAGCTCCTGGCTCGGGGTTTTAGGGTGTTCATGGATCACCAACTGGTGGCCGAAAAAGTTGAAATCCACCCACTGTTCGCTGCTGCGACCTTCTTCAAGGCCGAAGATTTCACCATAAAAATGGCGCGCGGCGTGCAGGTCGTAAACGGGAATGGCCAGATGAAAAGGTGCAATGGACATAGCTTGACTCCTCTGATGATATTAAAGATCGATGACTAAACGTGCGGAGCGCGCCCGCGAACAGCACAGCATGATTTTATGGTTGGCCTCCTTCTCGGCGGCGCTCAGGTACTCATCCCGGTGATCCGGCAGGCCCGCCTTTATCCCGGCCTGACAGGCGCCGCAAATGCCCAGGCCGCAGGATATTTCCACCTCGACGCCCGCCTGGTTAAGCGCCTCGGCAATGCTCAGGTCGGCGGGAACCGGGATAACTTCGCCGGTGCTGAAAATCTCGACTTCAAACGCCCCCTCGCCGCGCACTGCCACAGGCGTAAACGACTCGCAAAAACAATCGCCGGCCGGTATTGCGCACGAAGCGCACAGGTCGCGCACGTTTTGCATAAATGCCGGCGAGCCGCAGTAATACAGGCTGAACCGGCCGTGCCGCCGTTGCCCGTCGGCCAATACCCGCGCCAGGACCGCCCGTTGATCCGATTCCCCGGCGGCGGCGCGCGGGAAATGTAAGGCGATATGTTGCTCCAGCGCCCTGAACTCCGGCTGTTCCGCAAACGCGCTTAGGGTGGCGGGCCTGCCGAGATAATGCAGCCGGAACTCCCGGTCGCGCGCCTTGAGCGCCAACGCCATCGCCAGCAGCGGCGTGATGCCGATACCGCCCGCCAGCAGCAGCGACGGCCCCCGCCGCTCCGCCAGCGGGAAATCATTGCGCGGCGCGGATATCAGCACGCGGTCCCCCGGTTGCAGGCTATCGCGAATATAGCTGCCGCCGCCCCGGGATCGGCGGCTGGCCAGGATAGCCAGCCGATAGCTATCACTGCGCGCCGGGTCGCCGCACAGCGAGTACTGCCGCAGCAATCCGTCCGGCAGGCGCAGCTGGATATGCGCCCCGGCGGTAAACGGCGGCAGCGCGGCGCCGTCGGGACGGGCCAGGGTGAGAAAAACCACCCCGGTGCCCCGATGGCTTTTTTCCACCACCTTGACTTCAAAAAACTGCTCTGATGCTTGCATAAATCCGCCGTCCCGCCGCCGCGGGGTTTATCCATTCGCCCCCTCAGGCAAGCAACGCATTGCCTGAAATGCCTGATGCATTGCCGCCACCGGCAATAAACCTTGCGCCTTAGAATATCGTGCTGTACCGATCGATTTCCCACTGGCTGACGTGGAGATGGTAGCTGTTCCACTCCTGGGTTTTATATTTCACGAACTCATCGCGCAGCGCGGTGCCGAGCGTGGCCTCGATAAACGGATCGGCGGCAAAGGCTTCCACCGCTTCCTGCAGGTTCTGCGGCAGGAAATCGATGCCGCGGGACCGCCGTTCCTGTTCGCTGATGGCATACAGGTTGTCCTCGTTCGGCTCGCGCGGGTCGATTTTTTCGCGGATGCCTTCCAGGCCCGCCGCCAGCGCCAACGTAGCCGCCAGATAGGGATTGACCGCGCCGTCCGCGTTGCGCGACTCGCAGCGGCCGCCGCCGGCGGGCACCCGTACCGAGTTGGTGCGGTTATTGGATCCATAGGAGTTAAACACCGGCGCCCAGGAAAAATAGTTCATCGCCCCCTGGCGCACCAGGCGTTTATAGCTATTGACGGTGGGCGCGAAGGCCGCGCACAGCGCGCGCCCGTGCTTGAGCAGGCCGCCGATAAAATAATAGCCGGTATCGGACAGGCCCAGCCCGCGCGGGTCGTCGTTGCTGGCAAAGATATTGTCGCCGCTGCCGATATCGTATAAAGACATATTAAAATGGGCGCCGGTGCCGGTTTTATTGGCAAAGGGCTTGGGCATCATGGTGGCCACCAGGCCCAGTTCGCGGGCGTAATGCTTGGCCATAAAGCGGAAAAAGATAAACCGGTCGCAACTGGTCAACGCGTCGGCATAGTTAAAATCAAATTCATATTGCGAATTACCGTCTTCATGGTCCAGCGAATAGAGATCCCAGCCCAGATCGTTAATGGTGGAGGAGACCTTATCCAGCCAGGCGAACTGATCGACAAAACCGCGCAGGTCATAGCAGGGCTTGGTGAGCTTGTTATCCTTTTCCGGTACCGACAGGCCGCCGTCCTCATCACGCTTGAGCAGATAGATCTCGCATTCGATGCCCAGGTTGAAACCGAATCCCATGTCTTTTGCCTGCGCCAGGACGTTTTGCAGCGCCACGCGGGTATTAAGCGCATAGGGTTCGCCCTTGAAAGCGTTGTCCGCCGGTATCCAGGCGATTTTCGGTTCCCAGGGCAGCTGGATGATATGGTCCAGATCCGGTATCGAGGTCAGTTCGTCCTCATTGGGCGATTGGCCCAATCCGTCCAGCGCATAACCGGTATAACGCTCCGACCCGGCCGCCATCTGGCTGAAATGGCCGATGGGCACCACTTTGCCCTTGGGCACGCCGTGGATATCCACATAGGCGCCCATGCAATATTCCACCCCTTTTTGCTTCAACTGCTGGGCAATTTCCGCTATCTGCTGCTGACTTTTTTTCATAGTAGGCTCTGCTCTATAGGTAAATATCGCGTTTCCGATCAGGTATGTTCGACGACCGCATGGGGAATATAGGGAGCCTCCAGCGCCGCGATCTCCTCAGGCGTCAGGGTCATTTCCGTGGCGCCGGCCGCATCCTCAAGATGCTCAAAAGACGTGGCGCCGATAATGGGCGCGGCCACCTCGGCTTTGGTAAACAGCCACGCCAGCGCCACCTGCGCCTGGGGCACGCCGCGCGCGGCGGCAACCCCGGTGACCGCCTCGATCACCGCCCGGTCGGCCTGTTCGGTGGCCGAGTACAGAAAACCGGCGTACGCATCGTTGGCGCCGCGTCCGGTGGCGGCCGCCTGCTGCCAAGGCCGGGTCAGGCGGCCGCGCGCCAGCGGGCTCCATGGCGTGACCCCGATGCCTTGCGCCCGGCACAGCCCCATCATTTCCCTCTCTTCCTCGCGATAGAGCAGGTTAAGATGGTTCTGCATGGCGATAAACGGCGTCCAGCCATGTTCGCGCGCCACGTGCAGCGCCGTGCAAAATTGCCAGGCGTACATGGAGGACGCGCCCAGATAACGCACCTTGCCCATTTTCACCAGGTCGTGCAGCGCCTCCAGCGTCTCCTCAAGCGGTGTGTCGTAATCCCAGCGATGGACCTGGTAAAGATCGATATAATCCGTCCCCAGGCGTTGCAGGCTGGCGTCAATTTCGGTCATGATGCTTTTGCGCGACAGCCCCTTACTGTTGGGTCCCTGGCGCATCGGGTTGAACACTTTGCTGGTGATCACCACATCCTCGCGCCGGGCGAAGTCCCGCAGCGCGCGGCCGAGAATTTCCTCGCTGTCTCCTTTGGCATAAGCGTTGGCGGTGTCGAAAAAATTAATACCCAGTTCCAGCGCCTTCTGGATAAACGGCCGGCTCCGCCGCTCGTCCAGCGTCCAGGCATAACCGCTTTTTTCCGGCCGGGCATAGGTCATGCAGCCCAGGCACAGCGCTGAAACCTCCAGCCCCGATCGGCCGAGTTTTACCATCTTCATGCGATATCCTTTGGTTATGGCGCGGCGCTGGTGCGCCGCCGCGCTCGTCCGCCCTAGATACGGGCGCGAATATAGTTGGCCAAATGCCAGACCGTGGTTTCCAGATGCCCCAAGCGCCCCGGCCGCGCCAGCGATGACAGGCTGCCGCGCTGCTGGGCGGCGTTGATGGCCAGATCCTCGTCGATAATCGACAGGCTGGAGGCCTTCATCGTGGCGGCGGTGTCGGCGAAACCGGGCTGGGCGCTTGAGTCCTTCGATACCAGCACCAGGCGGTGCCAAACGGTCATATGCTTGTTGATGGGCAGCAGTTGGCTGATGCTCAGCCGGTCGGGATTGAGGCCGATCAGGCAACTGGGATAAATCAGCATCAGGTCGATTTGCCGCATATCCTGCTCGCTGAATCCCGCCAGCGGGATCAGTCCCTCGGTCAACACTTCCGAAAGTTCGCCGTTCTTGCGCAGCGGCTGGTGGCACAAGGTCCAGCCGGGACCGTCCTCGCCGATATAGCTCAGGCGTCCCGGAAAGCTGTCCTCCAGGGTGGCGCGGTGAACGGCGGAATGGTGATAGCACTCCATAAAGGTTTCCACCGCCATTTTCCAGTTGAACGGGCAGTCGTAATCCAGGGTGTAGGCGGTGTC
Source organism: Acerihabitans sp. (assembly GCF_036398755.1). Classification (NCBI taxonomy): domain Bacteria; kingdom Pseudomonadati; phylum Pseudomonadota; class Gammaproteobacteria; order Enterobacterales; family Pectobacteriaceae; genus Acerihabitans; species Acerihabitans sp. The sequence continues at coordinate 55,333 of NZ_DASWOM010000083.1, forward strand.
CAGCTCCGCCACCTGATACTTGTCGAACATGGCGTTCAGCGGCTTAAGCCGTTGCGCTATCGATTCCACCTGGGCGGAAAAGGTAATAAAAATCAGGCCGTGGAAAATCTCGTGCCGTATACGCGGCAGCGTGCAGTCCTTGCGATCAAACTCCGCCGCCTGGTTCATATAAGGCGCGCCGATCAGATTGCCGGTAATATCATAGGTCCAGTTATGAAACGGGCAGACCAGCGCCCTGGCATTGCCGCTGCCCGTCACGATCGGCGCCCAGCGGTGCAGGCACACGGCCGACATCACGTTTACCCCGTCCGGCCCGCGCGTCACCACCAGCGATTCGTTAACGATATCCAGGGTAAAATAATCACCCGTGTTAGGTATTTGCGATATATGGCCGGCAAATAGCCAATCCCCGCGATATATTTTTTCCATTTCATGGGAAAAGAACGCATCGCTATTATAGGCTTCCGGCGGCAGCGTCGATGATAATGTGGCATCGTCGGCGCGTTGCTGTTTTATTTTTTCCACTATCGTGGCGCTGTCGTCTATTGCGCAGTCAATCCGCCGTGTATAGTCAGGCATGATTTCCTCCTCGGTTAACAGATATATTGGGTAGCATGGGAGATATTAACGAATATCCACCTGGACCTTGCCGATGACCTTTTCTAATAGCGGAATCACCTCGCGACCGAATTTTTCCAACGATTTTCTGGCCATCGCGATAGGCATATCACCGAATTGGAAAAAACAGTTATAGTGAGAAGGATTAATCTCCTTCACTTCGTTAATAATCCGCTCGGCGACATAATGCGCGTCGCCAATAATCAAATTATCACGCACCACCGACGGGTCAGGCTCATCGGGGAATGTTGCGGCGGTAATAAACGCGCCCCGGGTCTCCAGCGTTTTGCCGTGCAGGGCGCTTATCATCCTGGCGACAAATAACGCGCGCTCCGCCGCCTCCAATGCGGCTTTTTTACTGTCGGTGACGTGGATATACTGCTGCACCGCCAGCGGCGTGGATTCGTTCAGACCGGCCTCGCGCCATTGCCGCCGCGCGTCCCGGGCCATCTCCTTCAAGCGCGGCGAGCCGCGCCAGCCGGCGGTGATAAAGGCGGTGGCGCCCCAGCGCGTAAACCGCTGCAACAGCGCCGGATTGGTGGTGGTGATAAACAGCGGCGGCAGCGGTTGCTGCAATGGCGTCAGTAAAAAATCCGTTTCCATCCGCTCGCCCTGGCGCGATAACGACGCCGCCTTGCCGCCGGTCAGCGCCGCCTCGATAAACCGCCAGTTATCCAGCAGGACGCTGTTGCGCTGTTCCACATCGAGATGGTAGCGATCGAATTCATAGGCCTGGTAGCCGCTGCCGATGCCCAATACCAGCCGCCCTTCGGTCAGGCGATCCACCAGGGCAATCTCCTGCGCCAGGCGCATCGGCTGATATAGCGGCAGCACGATAACCGCGGTGCCAAGCTTGATGCGCCGGCTATATCCCGCCATATGGGCCGCCATTAATAACGGCGACACGCTGATGGAATAATTGGTAAAATGATGTTCGGCAAACCAGGCGGTTTCAAAACCCATTTCCTCGGCCAGCGCCACCATCAGGCGCGTGTCGTTAATCACCCCCTGTATTCCCTGGGGATTGTCCTGGTAAGACATTAAGTTAAACAGGCCTAATTTCATCATAATCCCCTAATGGGTAATATTAGCCGATGGCTTATATACCTAAATTCATGTTGCTAACGTCATGCCAGCGCGCTCTGGCCCTTGCGGAAATATTTTTCAATTCGCCCCTGTAGCCAGCTCAGCACGGTAGTAGCCACCAGGTACCAAATACAGGCCACGATCAATAACGGAATATTTTCAAAGGTTCGTGAATAAATCGACTGCGCCGAATACAATAAATCAGATAATGAAATCACACTCACCAGCGACGTGGTTTTCAGCATGCCTATCACCTGGTTGCCGGTGGGCGGAATAATAAAGGGTATCGCCTGGGGCAGGATAACCCGCCGCAGCCATTGGGCTTTATTCATGCCCAGGGCGCGGGCCGCTTCCTGCTGGCCGTGATCCACCGAGGACATGCCCGCGCGGATGATTTCCGCCATATACGCCGCTTCGTTCAGCCCCAGCCCCAGGATGGCGGCGGTAAAGGGGGTAATGATATCGTTCATGCTGCCCTGGTAGAGGGTCACCACATGAGGTATCCCGATATAGACTTCGGGATACAGCGCCGCCAGGTTGTACCAGAAAATCAACTGTACCAGTACCGGCGTGCCGCGAAAAAACCAGACATAACCGGAGCTGACATGCGCCAGCAGCGGGTTGGCGGACAGGCGCAGGGTGGCTATCAGCACGCTCAACGCAATGGCCAGCAGCATTATCGTAAGCGTCAGCCACAGGGTGACCCAGAGTCCGGTCAGAATGGTCGGCGAAAACAGATAGTGCCCGACGGTCGGCCAGCCGAAATTCTCATTCATCACCATCGAATGCACCAGCATGACCAGCAGCAGCGTGCAGACGACCACTGAAATCCAGCGCCCGGGATAGCGGGTAGGCACCACGGTCAAAGCATCATGGGGATAATCCGGCGCGTCATGGCCCATTGCGCGCGGGCGTTGCCCCAGGGTCTGGTATTGCTGATTATCTGTCATTTTATCTCTCATGCGGGCTCGCTGACTTTTCTTAACAAGGGCAGGATACGGCACTGGTGACATTATTAATTAATCAGTTAATTAATAATATGCACTTGCATTTCCATGCTGTCAATAAAAAAACAGCCGGTATTTAATTTTTTGATTAAAATAATAATCATTAAAAACAACATCTTAATTAAATTCATTTATTGAGCCAAATGCTTTGCCAGGAAAGCGCGGGTGCGCGGGTGCTGCGGGCGTTGAAACATCTCCGCCGGCGGGCTTTTTTCAATGATCGCCCCGTTATCCATAAACGCCACGCTATCCCCCACCTCGCGGGCAAACGCCATTTCATGGGTTACCACCACCATGGTCATGCCTTCCTCGGCCAGTCCGCGCATCACATCCAGCACTTCGCCCACCAGTTCGGGATCCAGCGCGCTGGTCGGCTCGTCGAACAGCATCAGCGCGGGTTTCATCGCCAGGGCGCGCGCAATGGCGACCCGCTGCTGCTGCCCGCCGGAAAGCTGCGACGGGTAGGCGTCCAGGCGATGCGACAACCCCACGCGCCCAAGCAGGATCCGGCCCTGCGCCAGCGCCTCGGCGCGCGGCACTTTGCGTACCCGCATCGGCGCCTCGATCACATTTTCCAGCGCCGTCATATGGCCGAACAGGTTAAAGCGCTGGAACACCATGCCGATACCGGCGCGTTTGCGGGCGATTTCCGCCTCTTTCAATTCGTAGAGCTTATCGCCCACCCGGCGATAGCCCATCAGTTCCCCGCCGACGTACAGCGCGCCGCCGTCGATTTTTTCCAGATGGTTAATGCAGCGCAGGAAGGTCGATTTACCGGAGCCGGAAGGCCCGATCAGACACACCACTTCCCCCTGCCGGATCTGCAAATCCACGCCCTTGAGGATCTCCTGGCCGTGAAACCGCTTTACCACCTGATAGGCGGCCACCGCCGGCGTATCTTGTTCTGACATCGTTGCTGCCCTCGTTATCTCGTCATATACCAGGTACACAACCCGCCGCCGTCCACCACCAGCATCTGGCCGGTGGTGTACGCGGCGCCGGGGGAGAGCAGATAGCTTACCGCCGCGGCCACTTCCTCCGGCAGTCCGGCGCGCCGCAGCGGCAGGCGCGCAACCTCGGCGGCCAACTGCGGTTCACGCCGTTGCCAATCGTCGTCGGCGGACCTTACCGGCCCGGGACTGACGCCGTTGACCCGGATACCGTGGTCCGCCCATTCCACCGCCATCTGCCGGGTCAGGTTGACCACCGCCGCCTTGCTTGGACCGAAGGCGCCGGCGCCGGGATAGCAGCGATGGGCCGACGCCCCGGCAATATTCACGATGGCGCCCCCGCCGGCGGCGCGCATGATTTTCGCCACCTCGGTTCCCACCACAAAACAGCCGGTCAGGTTAATGTCCACCACCCGGCGCCATGCGCCGTCGTCCAGGCTGAGCAAATCGCCGGCGGCGACGGCGCCGGCGTTATTCACCAGCATATCAAGGGCGCCGAAGTCGGCGACGATCTCCGCCACCCGGGCGCCAACCGCGCCGCGATCGGTGATATCGCCGTAATAAGCCCGCGCCTGGCGTCCGGTCTGGCGGATCTCCGCCACCAGCCGTTCGCCCGATTGCCGATCTTCCCTGAGCAGCAATGCAATATTGACGCCAGATCGGGCGAGCGCCAGGGAAACGGCGCGGCCGATGCCTTTTGAACCGCCGGTGACCAGGGCGGTTGGCGCGGCGATGATGTCGGGTATCATGACGGCTCCGTTGGGGTTTTGGCCGCGGGAGCGATGCCCGCGGCAGGTGGAAAATCCTCGGCGCGCGCCGGGCCGTCGGCCAGGGTCCGCCCGCAGATATAACCCCAGGTCAGGTTAGGCCCAAGCGTGGTGCCGGCGCCGACGGCCCGCGTGCCGATGGGATTGGCCATGGCCACGCCGGCGCAGAACAGCCCGGGGATAACATGGCCGTCGAGGTGCACAACCCGGCCGAATTCGTCGGTGCGCGGGCCGCCTTTGGTGGCGGTGAAGCTGCGGTTAAACGGCACGGCGATAAACGGCGCCCGCCGGATAGGCGACAGGCCGCCGTGAAAGCGCCGATCGCCGCGCCCATGGCCGGCGGCCAAATGCCGCTGAAAATCCTCATCCACCCCGCGCGGGCAAAACGCGTTAAAACGCGCCACGGTTTCCTCGAGCGACGCCGGCGGTATACCGAGCTTTGCCGCCAGGGCGCCGATACTGTTGGCACGGCGCATCCATCCCCGGCGGCGCAAGGCGCAGGCCAGCAGGATTGGCGCGCGCCACAGCAGGCGGGCATCGGCAATCAGCCAGGCGGGAAGATGACGCGGCAATCCGCCCGGTTCATCGCGCGCATCCAGCGCCTCGCCGAGGTTAAAGGCAAACTCATTGGTAAAACGCCGCCCCTGCCGGTTAACCAGGATAGCGTTGGGCTCGTAGTGGAAAAACACCGACAGGCCGTAGGGCCGCCCTTCGTAGCGGGTCGGCAGCGATCCGCTCATATTGGCTTGATCCATATGCGCCAGCCGGGCGCCGACCGCCTGGGCCATGCGATGGCCGTCGCCCTCGTTGGTGCGCGGGCTGGAAATGGCGTCAAACGGCCCGGGAAAATGCGCCGCGCGCCGCAGCGCGTCCCATTCAAAGCCGCCGCTGGCCAGCACCACGCCGCGCCGGGCCGCAATCCGTGTCAGACGGCCGTCACGGCTGAACCAGGCGCCCGTGACCGTACCGCCCTCATCGGTTATCAAATCCACCACCCGCGCCGAGGCTTCAATCCGGCATCCCTGGGCCAGGCAACCGGCCAGCAGCCCGGTAATCAGCGCCGCGCCCTTGGTGCGGGTACGGGTTACGCCGCGCCACAGCAGCCGGGGAGCCAGCTTGAGCGCCACCCGGAACGGATGATGGTAGATATCCTCGCCGATGACTTCCTGATAGGTATAGACCTGCGGCAGCGGAGAGCGCCTGACCGGCCAGCGCCCTTTGCCCAGCACGCCGGCGCGCAGCGGATCGGGCGTCAGCATCCGGCCGAACGCCTTGGCGCCGGCGCAATCCATCAGCGGATCCGCCTCCGGCGTCAGGGAAAAACGCAGTGGGGTATGGGTTTCCAGAAAGCGCAGCATCTCGGGCGCGGCGTGCGCAAACCGCGCCCACAGCCGGTCTTCGCCGGCGCGCCAGCCCGCGGGCGCGGCGGCGCGCAGGTACTCCAGCGCCTGCTCGGGGCTATCCTCGACGCCCTGGGCCAGGGCGTGATGGTTAGCGGGCACCCACACCGCGCCGCCCGACATGGCCGTGGTGCCGCCCAGAACGGCGGCTTTTTCCACAATCAGCACCGCCAGTCCCGCCGCCGCCGCGCAGAGCGCCGCGCTTAACGCCGCGCCGCCGGACCCCACCACCAGCACGTCGCAACTGAGCTGGCTGTCGGCAACCGGGGCCGGGCGCCCCCCGGTCTGTTCATCTGGCCGCATCATCGGTGCGCGCTTATTGCATCGGGCGGGTGGTGAACAGGTTAATGCCCGGCTGTTCCAGCATCACGGGTTCCAAATCCCATTTTTTCATGATGCGGGCGTATTCGCCGTTCGACCACAGTACTTTAAGCGCGCCAAGCAGCGCCTGGGCCAGTTGCTGGTTATCCGGCCTGACCACGATGCCCAGATAATATTTCGGCATCAGCGGCATGGTGACGGTGCGGATCGGCCGGGGAGCCACTTTTTTGATTTCAGCGGCCGCGGCGGCGTCGTTCAGGACAAAATCAATACGCCCGGCGTACAGCGCCAGCAGCACGGCGTCCGCCGACGGCAGCGTGGTCACCTTAATCGCCGGTTTATTGTTCTTGGTACAGTTGGGCGAAAAAATATCGCTGATGGCGTGTTCAAAATCGGTGCCCGACTGCACGCCGACCTTCAGGCCGCAAAGCGATAACGGATCGTTGACGATGCTTTTGTTGCTGGCCAGGGTATAAACTTCATTGGTGGCATATGCATAGTTGACAAATGTAACCTGTTTTTCACGTTCCAGGCTGTCGGAAATACACTCCATCGCCATATCATAGCGGCCGCTCTTGACGCCGGGGATAAGCCCGGCGAAGTCGATGGAGACCGGGTTGATACCCACCCCCAGTACTTTACCGATGGCGTTCCACAAATCCGGCTCAAACCCCACCATGGTTTTATTATCATCGGCAAACACTTCGCACGGCGGATAATGGGCATCGGTAACCAGGTTAATCACGCCCTGGGTTTTAACCTTGTCCGGCAGCTGCGCGTGCAGGGCGGGGTCCATGGCGACGGGCGCCGCGTCCTCGGCGCACGCCGCGCCGCCCAGAGTCAGACCGGCGCACAGCACTAGAGCGTGGAGCAGGGATGGTGTCATTCTCATGCTTGAAATACTCCTGAAACGTCTTTATCTGGTAAACCCGATGATCTGGGCGTAAGCGCCGGCAGACGGTGATAACGCCTGCGGCGACGGCCGGCCGTGGTAGCGTACCGATAGGGGGGAAGTTGCAACTAGCGTGCCATTAATTAACTAATCAATTAATTAACTGAATAATGGCGGGATCCCGGCGCGCGGGCTGTCCTGACAACGTGGAAAATGCTGGAAAAATGACCTATGAAAGTGCAGATGTTGCAATTTTTCATCATGGTAGTGCGCGGCCACCGGCGGCCGAAGGCGTGAACAATCGCCGGTATGGCGCGGTAATCCCACCGGGAAGGGGCAGGCTAATTAAACATTTTCTGCAAATAGCGGGTTAAGGAGGCACGGGAAGAAAAACCATGGGGGATGCCGTAGTGGCTGTCGGGCTTACCGTCCGGATCGGAGGGAAAAACCTGGTAATTGTCGCTGGAGCGTACCGGCGACGTCGGGGCGGCGAACAGGCTGCTTTTATCGCGCAGCCCGGGATGAACAACCAGGGCGGTCCGGCCCAGTTTAGCCTCCCGATTCACATAGACATAATGGTGACCTTTACGGTAACCGTAACATTGTCGGGTGATATAATCTCTTTCGAATCCGGAGTTTTCCAGAACGCGAGCGACTTCATCGGGTCTTAAATACATTATTTGTCCTCTCTTCAGTCACAGTGAAGTGATCCCAGCTAATGTAATCAGTTAAGCGGCCGGCCAGTAGACGCGGCGCGCGTTTTCGGATTAATCCAAAAACCGTTGCCTCACGGGCCGGGGCAACCCGCGCGACCGCGCCCGGACGGCCGTCGCGCTTGTTCCGGCGCCTTTCGCCCGGCGCCGCGGCGGCGCCCCGACGGCCGCCACGGCGGCAGGAACGGCGTGAATAGTCTACAGTTAATTCATCATTAGCCAAAAGGGAGAGACAAATGTTTACGAAAGCTGAAAAAGACGATCTGCAACGGGATGTTAAGGACGATGTTTCTCTGTTAGCCGATACGTTGGATGAACTGCTGAGCACGTCCGAAAAAACCACTAAAGAACAACTGGACGCCCTGCGCAGTAAAGCCAAGGATGTATTGAAGGACGCGCGCGCCCGTGCCGGCGGCACCAGCCGTATCGGCCAGTATGCCCGCGATACCGCCATCCAGACCAAAAATTATGTGGTCGAAAAACCCTGGCAGAGCCTGGGCATTACCACCGCGGTCGGTATTGTGCTTGGCGTGCTGCTGTCGCGCCGATAATCACCGACGGACGTCGGCGCGGGTGACCGGGCATACCGATGTGTTGATTATCGACTGCCATTGTCAGGACTGATTTCACGGAATCAAGTTATTTACCCTAAACGCCGACCCGCAACGCCATTGTTAAAGCCCGCGCCCCGCAAGGAGCGCGGGCTTTTTATCATCAGCGCCCCGCCCTTGCGTGAAAAATCGCCGCAATATCCCATATATTGTATGGTTGATAAAAATAATATCTACATATAGTATTAGTTACAGGCAACCCAACCCACCGGACCATCGCCGCCAGGACGATAACAGCACGATAATCTTAATGCGTAAGGGGAATACGAATCATGACTATTATTATTTACACTAAACCGGAGTGCGTCCAATGTCACGCCACCTGTCGTGCGCTGGACAAAAAAGGCATCAGCTATCAGTTGGTGGATCTGGGTCTGGCGGCCAACGGCCAGGCGCTGGCACACGTGAAAGCGTTAGGCTATCGGCAGGTGCCGGTGGTGCAGACGCCCAGCGAGCACTGGAGCGGCTTCAGGCTGGACAAAATCAACCTGCTTGCCGCCGCCCTGGCGTCGTGAGCCGATGATGTCATCACCGGCACCGCTGCTGGTGTACTTTTCCAGCAGCTCGGAAAATACGCACCGTTTTGTCGACAAGCTGACGCTGCCGGCGCTGCGCATTCCCCTGGCGACCAGCCAGAAATTGAAGGTGGATCGGCCCTATATCCTGATAGTGCCCAGCTATGGCGGCGGCAGCGAGCACGGCGCCGTGCCGCCCCAGGCGATCCGCTTTCTTAATGATGCAACCAACCGTTCCTGGCTCCGAGGCGTTATCGGTGCCGGCAATCGTAATTTTGGCGCAGCCTTCTGTCTGGCGGGCGATATTATCGCCAGGAAATGCCGGGTACCGTTCCTCGACCGCGTCGAGTTACTGGGCACGGCGGAAGACGTGGCGCGGGTACGTATGGGAGTAACCACATTTTGGCAACAGCAGAACTGAACCTCACCCAACCCGGCCCGGTGCTGGCGGATTACCACGCCCTGAACGCCATGCTCAATCTGTATGACGAGCACGGCAACATTCAGTTCGATAAGGACCGGCAGGCGGTCGACCGTTATTTCGAACAGCACGTGCTGCCCAATACCCGGCAGTTTCCCTCCCTTCAGGCCCGTCTGCGCTGCCTGGTGGATGAGGGTTATTACGAAGCCCGGGTGCTGGCGCCCTATTCCCAGGACAGCCTCGATGCCTTGTTCCGCCAGGCCGAGGCGCGTCGGTTCCGTTTCCAGACGTTTATGGGCGCGCTGAAATTCTATACCAGCTATACCCTGAAATCGTTTGACGGCAAACAGTATCTGGAGCGCTTCGAGGATCGGGTGTGCATGGTGGCGCTGACGCTTGCCGCCGGCGACGTCCCGCTGGCCTCCAAACTGGTGGATGAAATGCTGTCGGGCCGCTTCCAGCCCGCGACACCCACCTTCCTCAACTGCGGCAAACAGCAGCGCGGAGAATATGTTTCCTGCTTCCTGCTGCGCATCGAGGATAATATGGAATCCATCGGCCGCTCGGTCAACGCGGCGCTGCAGCTGTCCAAACGCGGCGGCGGCGTGGCGTTTATGCTTACCAACCTGCGCGAAGCCGGGGCGCCGATCAAACGTATCGAAAACCAGTCGTCCGGGGTCATCCCGGTAATGAAAATGCTGGAGGATGCTTTTTCCTACGCCAACCAGCTTGGCGCGCGCCAGGGCGCCGGCGCCGTTTACCTGCATGCCCATCATCCGGATATCATGCGTTTCCTCGATACCAAACGGGAAAACGCCGATGAAAAAATCCGCATCAAGACCCTGTCGCTGGGCGTGGTCATTCCGGATGTCACCTTCGAACTGGCGCGCGACAATAAACCGATGTACCTGTTCTCGCCCTACGACGTCGAGCGGATCTACGGCCAGCCCTTTTCGCAGCTTTGCATCAGCGAAAAATACCATGAAATGGCGGCCGACCCGCGTATTCGCAAAACCAGTATCGACGCCCGGCAATTTTTCCAGACGCTGGCGGAAATCCAGTTTGAGTCGGGCTACCCGTATATGGTGTTCGAGGATACGGTAAACCGCGCCAACGCCATCAAGGGCCGCATCAACATGAGCAATCTGTGCTCGGAAATTTTGCAGGTCAACAGCGCCACCGAATATAATGAAGACCTCAGCTACCGGCGGGTAGGCCATGATATCTCCTGCAACCTGGGCTCGCTGAATATTGCCCGCGCCATGGACGAACCGGACCTGGGCAATACGGTGGAAACCGCCGTGCGCGCCTTGACCGCCGTCTCCGATATGAGCCGGATCAATTCAGTGCCCTCCATCGTCAAAGGCAACGACGCGTCCCATGCCATCGGCCTTGGGCAAATGAACCTGCACGGCTACCTGGCCCGCGAGCATATTTATTACGGCTCGGAGGAAGGCATTGATTTTACCGATATGTATTTTTACGCCGTGACCTACCACGCGGTGCGGGCGTCCAACCGCCTGGCTCTCGAACGGGGCGTGACTTTCGCGGGTTTTGCCGACTCCCGCTATGCCAGCGGCGACTACTTCGCGCCCTACGTTGAGCAGCAATGGCGACCTAAAACCGAGCGGGTGCGGACGCTGTTCTCCCGGGCCGGCATTGCCCTGCCCACCCGCGAGGACTGGCTGGCGCTGCGCGCGTCGGTAATGGCGCACGGGCTTTATAACCAGAATTTGCAGGCGGTGCCGCCCACCGGCTCCATTTCTTATATCAATCATTCCACCTCCAGCATTCATCCCATTGTCTCGCGCATCGAGATCCGTAAAGAAGGTAAAACCGGCCGGGTCTATTATCCGGCGCCCTTTATGGACAACGATAACCTGCGCTATTACCAGGACGCTTATGAAATCGGACCGGAAAAAATTATCGATACCTACGCCGCCGCCACGCGCCATGTGGATCAGGGTCTGTCGCTGACGCTGTTTTTTCGCGATACCGCCACCACCCGCGATATCAACAAGGCGCAGATTTATGCCTGGAAAAAAGGCATCAAGACGCTGTACTACATCCGTATCCGCCAGCTGGCGCTGGAAGGCACCGAAGTTGCCGGCTGCGTGTCGTGCGCGCTGTAAAGGTAAAGGAGACTATCACCATGACCACCGCTCATCCGATATCCCGCGTCCAGGCGGTAAACTGGAACCGAATTGAAGACGATAAGGATCTGGAAGTCTGGAACCGCCTGACCGCGAATTTCTGGCTACCGGAGAAATTACCGCTGTCCAATGATATCCCTTCCTGGTCGACATTATCCAGGCAGGAACAGGAGCTGACCATTCGGGTATTTACCGGTCTGACATTGCTGGATACGGTACAAAATACCGTCGGCGCGCCGGCATTAATGGCCGATGCGGTTACCCCGCACGAGGAAGCGGTATTCTCCAATATCAGCTTTATGGAAGCGGTGCATGCGCGCTCCTACAGTTCGATATTTTCCACCCTGTGCGCCATGCCGGAGGTGGATGAGGCATATCGCTGGAGCGAGCAAAATGACGCCCTGCAAAATAAGGCGGCCATCATTTTACGCCATTATCGCCATGACGATCCGCTGAAGAAAAAAGTCGCCAGCGTATTCTTGGAATCCTTTTTGTTTTATTCCGGTTTTTACCTGCCGATGTATTATTCCAGCCGGGCAAAACTGACCAATACCGCCGACCTGATCCGGTTAATTATCCGTGATGAAGCGGTGCATGGTTATTATATCGGCTATAAATTCCAGCGCGCGCTGGAGCGGGAAACGCCCGAGCGGCGCGCGCATATCAAGTCCTTTACCTACGACCTGCTGCAGGACTTATACGAAAACGAACTGCTCTATAGCGCCCAGTTGTACGACGGCGTCGGCTGGACCGGGGATGTCACGGCGTTTTTGCACTACAATGCCAATAAGGCCTTGATGAACCTGGGTTATGAGGCGCTATTTCCGGCATCCATGACCAATGTCAACGCCGAAATCCTGTCCGCGCTGTCGCCCAATGCCGATGAAAATCACGACTTTTTCTCCGGCTCGGGGTCGTCCTACGTCATGGGCCGCGCGGTCAATACCGAGGACGAAGACTGGGCCTTTTGAATACCCCGGCGGGGGGGCGCTATTTTCCCCGCCAAGGGCTATATTATCCGCGTTGATGATGGATTATTTAAATCATTCTTTTTCATAGATTGTCTCCCGCCGCAATATAGTTAATTCCTTCTGAACAGACATCTATTTCAACGCTGTGCGCCGATGAGCAGTTGCCCTGGCGGCATCGTTATCCACGGCGTCATCAGGCGCATTAGCCGCGACAGTATTTACCCCATTATTCTGGTGGGTTACATTCTTTTCGCAACCGGCAATGAAAATAAAAAAATTTACACGACGGATTATTCCCCTAAACCCTTGCCCCGTTTAGCCCTTTGGGCCGAAATGCGCACGTCTTTGCGGCAGGATATTCCGCTGCTTAATGGATTAGGGGTTGCCTAAAACGCCAAGTATGTTAGGGTATACAGCGTTTTTATTTTGGCAGGACCTTGAACATATTAGAAAACCATACGGGAACTTGATAATTGCATGGCTGTTAAATTAGAAGTAAAGAACCTATATAAAATATTCGGCGAACATCCCGAGCGGGCATTTAAGCTGATACAGGCAGGGCATGATAAGGATAATATATTCGCCAAGACCGGTCTGACGGTGGGCGTGAAAGATGCCAGTCTGGCCATTGAAGAAGGCGAGATCTTCGTCATCATGGGGTTGTCCGGATCCGGTAAATCCACCATGGTACGCCTTCTCAATCGTCTGATAGAACCGACGCGCGGCGAAGTGCTTATCGACGGCGTTGATATCGCCCGCATCTCCGACAGCGCCCTGCGCGAGGTGCGGCGTAAAAAAATCAGCATGGTGTTCCAGTCCTTTGCGCTGATGCCGCATCTGAACGTATTAGACAATACCGCCTTCGGCATGATGCTGGCCGGCATACCGGCGCGGGAACGCCACGCCAAGGCGCTGGAAGCCCTGGCGCAGGTGGGATTGGATCAACATGCGCTGTCATGGCCCGACGAGCTGTCCGGCGGCATGCGCCAGCGCGTCGGTCTGGCGCGCGCATTGGCCAACGATCCCGACATCCTGCTGATGGATGAGGCCTTTTCGGCGCTCGACCCGCTAATCCGCGCCGAAATGCAGGACGAACTGGTGAAGCTCCAGTCCCGCCACCAGCGCACCATCGTATTTATATCCCATGATCTTGACGAAGCGATGCGCATCGGCGACCGCATCGCCATCATGCAGGGCGGCGTGGTGGTGCAGGTGGGCACGCCGGAAGACATTCTCAATAACCCGGCCAATGACTATGTGCGCACGTTTTTTCGCGGCGTGGACGTCAGCCATGTGTTCAGCGCCAGGGACATCGCCCGGCGTCGGCCGGTAACGCTTATCCGCAAGACGCCGGGATTCGGCCCCCGTTCCGCCCTTAAGCTGCTGCAGGATGAAGACCGCGATTTCGGTTACGTGCTTGAGCGTGGGCAGAAATTTATCGGCGTGGTGTCCATCGATTCGCTCAAAGCCGCCCTGGCGGCCAGCCTTCCCCTGGAACAGGCGCTGCTCGACAGTCCCGCGCCGGTGCCCGGCGATACGCCGCTGAGCGAGCTTATTTCCACCGTCGCCCAGGCGCCCTGCGCCGTACCGGTGGTCGGCGAGGAGAATCAGTATATCGGCATTATTTCCAAAGGCATGTTGCTACAGGCACTAGACAAAGAAGGGGCGACCAATGAGTAAGCCAACCATAGATCCCTGGGGCGGCGCGGCGGCACAGTCTCATGACGTCGCGCAAAGCGCGCCCGCCAACGGCGCGGGCGCCTCCGCCGACGCCTGGGGTGCCACGGCGCCCTCCGCCACCGACGGCGCCGGCGCCGGCGCGCATACCGTCCAGCCGGGCGCCGACTGGCTCAACAGCGGCCCGGCCCCCGCGCCTGAGCATTTTAACCTGCTCGACCCGTTTCACAATACCCTGATCCCGCTCGATACCTGGGTCACCCACGGCATTGATTGGGCGGTATTGCATTTCCGGCCGCTGTTCCAGGGCATCCGGGTGCCGGTGGACTTCATCCTTGGCGGCTTCCAGCATTTGCTGCTGGGCATGCCGGCGCCGGTGGCCATATTGGTGTTCGCCCTGCTGGCCTGGCAGATGTCGAGCCTCGGCATGGGGATAGCCACCCTGGTCTCGCTGGCCATTATCGGCGCCATCGGCGCCTGGGCGCAGGCCATGGTCACGCTGGCGCTGGTGCTCACCTCACTGCTGTTTTGCGTGATAATAGGCCTGCCGCTGGGCATTTGGCTGGCGCGCAGCCAGGGCGCGGCAAAAATCATCCGCCCGTTGCTGGACGCCATGCAGACCACGCCGGCGTTCGTCTACCTGGTGCCCATCGTTATGTTGTTCGGCATCGGCAATGTGCCGGGGGTGGTGGTAACCATTATCTTCGCCCTGCCGCCGGTGGTGCGCCTGACCATCCTTGGCATCAGGCAGGTGCCGGAAGACCTGATAGAGGCCGCCGAGTCGTTCGGCTCAAGCCCCGGCCAGTTGTTGTTCAAGGTACAGCTGCCGCTGGCGATGCCGACCATTATGGCCGGGATCAACCAGACGCTGATGCTGGCGCTTTCGATGGTGGTCATCGCCTCGATGATCGCCGTAGGCGGCCTGGGCCAGATGGTGCTGCGCGGCATCGGCCGCCTGGACATGGGGCTTGCCACCATCGGCGGAGTCGGCATCGTGATCCTGGCCATCATCCTCGATCGCCTGACGCAGTCGCTCGGACGCGACGGCCGCAGCCGCGGCAACCGCCGCTGGTATGCCGCCGGTCCCCTGGGCCTGTTCACCCGCCCGTTTGCCAAAAAAGCCTGAGCCTTCGCCGGGAGCGCCGCCGCTCCCGCCCCGGCGACTGACGATTAAACAACACATAAAATCAAAGAGAAGGATATTCCATGCATAACACCGGAATCCGGGCGCTAGCGCTCACCGCGGTCCTTGCCGTCCCCACCGCTTTTGCCGCAGACCTGCCGGGCAAGGGCGTGCAGGTGCAACCCTTGCAAAGCACCATTTCCGAAGAGACGTTCCAGACGCTGCTGGTCAATAAGGCCCTGGAAAAACTGGGTTATGATGTCAAATCAAGCCGCGAAGTGGACTATAACGTCGCCTATACCTCAATTGCCTCCGGCGACGCGACCTTTATGGCGGTAAACTGGGATCCGCTGCACGCCGACCAGTATCAGGCCGCCGGCGGCGACGCCCGGTTCTACCGCCAGGGGAATTATGTCGAGGGCGCGGCCCAGGGCTATCTGATCGACAAAAAAACCGCCGATCGCTACCATATAAAAACCATCGATCAGCTAAAGGATCCCACGCTGGCTAAACTGTTCGACGCCAACGGCGACGGCAAGGCCGATTTGACCGGCTGCACCCCCGGCTGGGGATGCGAGGCGGTTATCAACCATCAGATTAAAGCCTATGGCCTGACCGACACCGTGGAGCACAACCAGGGCAACTACGCGGCCATCATTGCCGATACCCTGGCCCGCTATAAAGAAGGCAAGCCGATTCTGTATTACACCTGGACGCCTTACTGGGTCAGCGACGTGCTGGTTCCGGGACGGGATGTGGTCTGGCTGCAGGTGCCGTTCTCTTCCCTGCCCGGCAAGCAGAAGGACATCAGCACCAAACTGCCTAGCGGCGCCGACTACGGCTTCCCGGTGAACGCCATGCGTATCGTGGCCAATAAAGAGTGGGCCAAGGCCAACCCCGCCGCGGCGAAACTTTTCGCCATCATGCGCCTGCCGATAAGCGATGTGAACGCGCAGAACCTGCGAATGCATGAAGGCCAGGCGTCGCAAGCCGATATTGAACGTCACGCCAACGGCTGGATTGCCGCGCATCAGGCGGTATTCGACGGCTGGGTAAGCACCGCCGCGGCGGCCGCCGCCCGGTAATATCCGATCAAAGCGCCCGTTTATGACGCGAAAACAGCACAGGTTAAATGACGGGAGGCATTCGCCTCTCGTTTTTTCAGCGCTTATGGGGAATAATAGCCCCCCGATTGGTAAACAGACTCACCAATGAAAACAAAAACAGACCACCCAAGTTTAAGTCCGGCGCTGATTATCATCATGGCCATCGCCACCGGATTGTCGGTCGCCAGTAATTATTATGCGCAACCCCTGCTGGACACCATTGCCCAGTCGTATCATCTGTCGGTCAACCAGGCCGGATTTATCGTCACCGCCGCCCAGTTGGGCTATGCCTGCGGGTTGATGTTTATCGTCCCGCTGGGGGATAAATTCGAACGGCGCGGCATGATAGTCGTGATGACGCTGCTGGCCGCCGCCGGCATGCTGGTCACCGCCTCGGCGGGCAGCCTGTGGCTGATGATAGCGGGCACGGCGCTGACCGGTTTGTTCTCGGTCGTGGCGCAGATCCTGGTGCCGCTGGCCGCCACGCTTGCGGACCCGGCAAAACGGGGCAAGGTGGTGGGCATGATCATGACCGGCCTGCTGCTGGGCATTCTGCTGGCGCGTACCGTCGCCGGCGCCCTGGCAAGCTTCGGCGGCTGGCGCACCGTGTACTGGTTCGCCAGCGCGCTGATGGTAGTGATGGCGCTGATACTGTGGTTCGCCCTGCCGCGCTATAAACAATACTCCGATCTGAACTACCCGCAGCTGCTGGCCTCCATCCTGCGTATGTATGTCACCACCCCGGTGCTGCGCACCCGGGCGCTGATCGGCTGCGTAACCTTCGCCAGCTTCAGTAACCTGTGGACCTCCATGGCGTTCCTGCTGGCCGCGCCGCCATTTTTTTATTCCGAAGCGAAAATCGGCCTGTTCGGCCTGGCCGGCGCCGCCGGCGCCCTGGCCGCATCCCGGGCCGGGCATCTGGCGGACCGGGGCAAAGCCAAAGTCACCACCCGCTACGGCCTGCTGCTGCTCTTGGTCTCCTGGGCCTTTATCTGGTATGGCCAGCATCAGGTCATGTCGCTTATCGCCGGTATCGTGTTGCTGGATCTGGCGGTGCAGGGCGTTCATATCACCAACCAGAGCGTGATCTATCGTCGCATGCCGCAGGCGCGTAACCGCCTGACCTCCGGTTACATGACCAGCTATTTTATCGGCGGCGCCCTGGGCTCGCTGATTTCCGCCTCCGCCTATCAATCGGCCGGCTGGACCGGCGTATGCGTCGCCGGCGGGGTGCTGGGCGTGATTAACCTGCTGTTATGGTGGCGTGGACAGCATAATGAAGACAGCAGCGTAGCGGCCGCCTGAGGCTCATTCCCTGATGCATGGATCGCCGGCCACGTTCCGCGAAGGCGTCAAGGACAGCCTGCCCATCGTCATCGGCTACCTGCCGGTGGCGTTCGCCTTTGGCCTGAACGCGGTTAAGCTGGGTTTCACGCCGCTGGAAGGCATTTTTATCTCCTGCGTTATCTATGCCGGCGCCAGCCAGTTCGTGATAACCACCCTGCTCAGCGCCGGGATGTCCCTTTGGGTCGCGGCGTTAACCGTTATGGCCATGGACGTGCGCCATCTGCTGTACGGACCCGCGCTGCGGCATCGCATCCCCGGCGCCCTGTCGCGGCGCAAAACGGCGTTATGGGCCTTCGGCCTGACCGATGAGGTATTTTCCGCGGCCATCGCCAAACTGATTAAGGATAACCGCCGCTGGTCGGAAAGCTGGATGATAAGCGTCTCGGCCTGCTCCTGGCTGTCCTGGGTCATCGGCACCGCCGTCGGCGCGCTGTCGGGCCATGGCCCGCTCAACGATTACCCGGCGGTGGAGGCCGCGCTGTCCTTTATGCTGCCGGCATTGTTCCTGAGCTTCCTGCTGGCGTCGTTCCAGCGCCGGCAGAGCCTGGTGCTGGCGGCGTCGCTTGCCGGCGCGCTGGCCGGGCTGTTGCTGCTGTCGATTCCGGTGGCGATCCTGGCCGGCATCGGCGGCGGGTGCCTGGGCGCGTTGCTGGGTCCGGCGCGCGCCGCCGGTGAGGGGGACTAGATGAACACCAGCGTCATTATCATCGGTTTGGTGGTCGGCGCGGCAAATTATCTGTTCCGCTATCTGCCGCTGCGTTTGGGCGCCGGGCGCCGGCCAGCGGGCGCCGCCGGCGCCTGGGCCGGACGTTTGCTGGACGGTATCGGATTGGCTTCCATCTGCGCGCTGCTGGTGGTCTCCAGCGTGCCCGAGGTGCTGCGGGAGCCGGGTAAACTGGTGCCGACCCTGGCGGGTTTCCTGGTATTGATCATCTGTTTTTACCGAACCCGCAGCATTGTCCTCGCCACCCTGGGCGGCGCGCTGTGTTTTGGCTTGGTGTTCAAATTACTCATGCCCTAATCTATAGCTATCTAAACTTTTCATGTCGACAATATTTACATGAGTGATTACATTAGTTATTATATCTATAGTAACTAATGAGGCATAAATTATCATGGACAGCTCCTTCACCCCCATCGAGCAAATGTTGGCGCAGCGCGCCCGGCAGCGCCCCGAGTTTCCCTATCAGGAAATCCTGCTGACCCGGCTTTGCATGCATATGCAGGGCAAACTGCTGGAAAACAGAAACCGCATGCTGAAAGCCCAGGGTATCAATGAAACGCTTTTTATGGCCCTGCTTACCCTGGAGTCCCAGGAAAATCACAGTATCCAGCCCTCTGAGCTGAGTTCCGCGCTGGGATCCTCGCGCACCAACGCCACGCGCATCGCGGATGAGCTGGAAAAACGGGGCTGGATTGTGCGCAAAGAGAGTGAAAACGATCGTCGCTGCCTGCATTTGCAACTGACCGATGCCGGCGAAGACTTTCTCAACAATCTCCTGCCGCCGCAGCATAAGTGCCTGGTATCTTTATGGTCTACGCTCAATAGCGACGAGCAAAAGCAGCTTGAAACGCTGACGCGCAAGCTGCTGACCAAGCTGGATGAATTGATTGTTGAAGACGAAATAGCCTGACCGGTACGAGCGCGCGTTCGGGGCTCAGGTCGGAATAAGCCTCCGCGCGGGCCGGCGCCTTTGGCGACCCCGTCCCTGCGCGCTGTGTTTTATTTTTCTCGCCCATCAGTCCCGCCGCAAACTCAGGCGTGACTTTGCCGCCACCACTCCGCCAGCAGTATGCCGGTGGCCACCGATACATTCAGGCTTTCCACCCGTCCGGTACCGCCGATTGAAATCGCCAGATCCGCCTGTTTCACTATGGCATCGGACAACCCCGCCCGTTCCTGGCCTATCACCAGCACCATCTTCGCCGGCATATTGACCTTGCCGAGCGACGCGCCCTTATGGCTCGAGGTGGTGACGATGGTGTAACCCGCCTGGCGGAAAAGATCCAAATCGCTGAATAAATCGTCGGTATGAATGGAGCTGATATGCTCCGCGCCGCCTTCGGCGGTACGCACCGCCGCGCCGGACTCCAGCGCCGCGCTGTCGCTTGTCATCACGCCTTTCACGCCAAAATGCGCGCAGCTGCGCAGCATTGCGCCGAGATTGTGGGGATTGGACACATCCTCCAGCGCCAGCACGCAATCTTTATCCAGTGCCTTGTCAAGATAAGTGCCGGCATCCAGGCCGATGCGCTTTTTAATCAGGAAACAGACGCCGCCGTGGTGATCGGTGCCGGACGCCAGCGCCAGTTCTTCCTCTTCCACCACATGGTAGGCCTTACGGTTGGCCGCCATCCAGCGCAGGGCATCGCGAAAACGCGGCGTTACGGATTGCACAAACCAGGCGCGCACAATGGAATCAGGACGGCTTTTGAATAAGGCCTGGCAGGCGTTTTCACCATAGACGCGGGTTTCTTCCGCCCGCTGGCGCCGCAGCTGTTCAGGATCAATCAGGCTTTTGCCGCTGATGCCGCCGTGATCGGCCACCGCCGGCGTATCGTCATTTTGATACATTTTCTTCCATGGGGAGTCCGGCGCGGTGGACGGCCGATCCCGGCGGGGCGCATCACCGCGAGGCGCATCATCGCGACGGGCATCGCCGCGAGGCGCATCGCCGCGACGGGCATCACCGCGGGGCGCGTCGCCGCGGCGGGCATCACCGCGGGGCGCATCGCCGCGACGGGCATCGCCACGGGGCGCATCGCCGCGGCGGGCATCGCCACGGGGCGCGTCGCCGCGGCCCGACTGGGGTGGACGAGAAGGACGACGAGGCTGCTCTTCTTCCTCTTTGCGCACATACATAACACGGACCTTGCCGTTTTTACCTTTTAATGAATCGCTCATCTGTCTCTCCACCCGAGTGCTGGGCGCGAAGATTACCCGATCTGGTCTTTTTTAGCTACCGGATAGCGGTAAAAGCCAGCAACTATCGAAGCCATCGGATAAATCATTTTGTGCCTTCCCGTTTATTTAACCATACTTCAGAACAATATTTCGATAAAGCGTGGATCCCATCGCCCGGCCGCCCCGTTGCCGGTTTAACCTCCACCCATAAGAGGCAATTGTATGAATACAGTTTGTGCATCCTGTCTGGCCACCAATCGACTGCCGGAACAAAAGGTCCACGACGGCGCAAAATGCGGTCGCTGCGGCGAGGCGCTGCTGGACGGCAAAGTGGTTCACGCCACCACCGACTCCCTTGATAAACTGCTGCAAGACGATTTGCCGGTGGTGGTCGACTTCTGGGCGCCCTGGTGCGGTCCGTGCGTGGGCTTCGCGCCGATTTTTGAAGCGGTCGCCGACGAGCGCCGAGGGTCGGTGCGTTTCCTCAAAGTGAATACCGAAGCGGAACCCCAGCTAAGCACCCGCTTCGGCATCCGTAGCATTCCCACCATTATGGTGTTCAGGCACGGCAAGATGGTGGACTCGCTGCACGGCGCCATGCCCAAAGGGCCGTTTGAGGAATGGCTGGACGAGGGACTGGCCATTCCGAGCCCCTCTTAACCGGGCGTCGTTATGGCCACCCGCCCGTATTGTGGCGGCGAGTGGCCATAACGCCCAACCACAATACGCTCAACCACAATGCGCCCCCCGGCAGTCACGCCGGCAAATAATAGTCCGCTTTCCCCGCCCGCTCCGGTAAACTCTCTCTTTTATTTCGGGCATCCCATGACATACAACGCCGTGCTGGCGCTACGCCAATATCGCCTCGATCGCGCCACCCGGCCCTACCGCGCGCGCGGTTGCCGCGTCGTGCGCTGCGAGCAATGCCTGCTGCCGCGGCCCGTCTGCCTGTGCGATCGCATCATCCCCATGACGTCGGTGAGCCGTTTTTGCCTAATCATGTTTGACTCCGAGCCTCTGAAACCCAGCAATACCGGGCGTCTGATTGCCGATATCCTGCCCGATACCCAGGCATTCCTCTGGTCGCGCACCGAACCGGATACGGCGCTGTTGTCCGCGATTGCCGATCCGGCACGCCAGCCTTATGTGGTATTTCCGGCGCAGAATGTCGCCCCGGACCGGCGCGTGGTGACGCAAATCGATGCCCAGGGCAGGCCGCCGCTGTTTATCCTGCTCGACGGCACCTGGTCCGAGGCCGGCAAGATGTTCCGCAAAAGCCCCTATCTGACGGGTTTTCCCATCATATCCCTTAATCTGGACACGGTCTCCGCGTACCGCCTGCGCGAATCGCACGGCGAAGGACAGCATTGCACCGCCGAGGTGGCCGCCACCCTGCTGCGACAGACGGGAGACGACGCCGCGGCGGACAGCCTGGGCGCGCACTTTGCGCTGTTCCGCAGCCGTTACCTATTGGGTAAATCGCACCATAACAGCGTGCAAATATCCCCCGCCATCACAACACCCCGGATTTAAAAGGCTTACACTTATCGCAGGCGGCTGGATAGGAGACCACCGATGAGTCAACGAGGTTTGGAAGCGCTGCTAAGGCCAAAATCCATCGCCGTGCTGGGGGCGTCCGACAAGCCGGGCCGGGCCGGATACCTGATGATGCGTAATCTGCTGGACGGCGGTTTCGGCGGCCCGATCCTGCCGGTAACGCCGCGCTATCCGGCGGTATGCGGCGTTTTGAGCTATCCGGATGTGGCGAGCCTGCCCCTGGCGCCGGACCTGGCGGTCCTGTGCACCCGCGCCAGCCGTAATCCCGCCTTGCTCGACGATCTTGGCAAGCTCGGTTGCAAAACGGCGATCATCCTTTCCTCGCCCCCGGCCCAGTTCGCCGAGCTGAAAGCCTGCGCCGCCCGCCAGGGCATGCGCCTGCTCGGGCCGAACAGCCTGGGCGTGCTGGCGCCATGGCAGGGCCTGAACGCCAGTTTTTCGCCGGTGCCCATCCATAAGGGCAAGCTGGCGTTTATCTCCCAATCCGCCGCGGTATCCAATACCGTGCTGGACTGGGCGCAACAGCGTGAAATCGGATTCTCCTATTTTATCGCGCTTGGCGACAGCATTGATATCGACGTGGACGACGTGCTCGATTTCCTGGCGCGCGACGGCAAGACCAGCGCCATTTTGCTGC
This sequence comes from Acerihabitans sp., assembly GCF_036398755.1. Classification (NCBI taxonomy): domain Bacteria; kingdom Pseudomonadati; phylum Pseudomonadota; class Gammaproteobacteria; order Enterobacterales; family Pectobacteriaceae; genus Acerihabitans; species Acerihabitans sp. The sequence continues at coordinate 78,110 of NZ_DASWOM010000083.1, forward strand.
ACCTCGAGCATCTTAGCGACGCCAGGCGTTTTCTTTCGGCCGCCCGGGGCGCCGCGCGCAACAAGCCCATTCTGGTGATCAAAAGCGGGCGCAGCCCGCAGGCGCAGCGGCTGCTTAACTATCCCCAGGGCAGGGATGCCGCCTACGATGCCGCCATCCAGCGCGCCGGGCTGCTGCGGGTGCGCGATACCCACGAACTATTTTCCGCGGTGGAAACCTTAAGCCACATGCGCCCGCTGCGCGGCGAGCGGCTGATGATCGTCAGCAACGGCATTGCCCCGGCCGCCCTGGCGCTGGATGAACTGCTCAGCCGCCACGGCAAGCTGGCCACCTTGGGCACGGCGACCCGCCAGGCCCTGCGGTCGGTATTGCCGGACGGCCTCACCCTATCCAACCCGCTCGATCTGGCGGACGACGCCACCCCGGCCCGCTATCGCGCCGCCCTGGCGGCGCTGCTCGACAGCAGCGACTACGATGCGCTGCTGATAATCCACGCTCCCAGCGCCGCCGCCCCCAGCAGCGAAACGGCGCAGCAGGTTATCGAGCTGGCAAGGCTTCATCCCCGCGGCAGGCAGGTCACCCTGCTGACCAACTGGAGCGGAGAATTTTCCTCCCGGGAGGCCAGGCGCCTGTTCACCGAGGCGGGATTACCCACCTATCGCACTCCGGAAGGCGTGGTCACCGCCTTTATGCATATGGCGGAATACCGGCGCAATCAAAAGCAACTGATGGAAACCCCGGCTCTGCCGCTGGGCCTGACGGTGGATACCGCCCAGGCGCACTCCCTGATCCGCCGGGCTTTGGACCAGGGCATAACCCGCCTGGCCACCCATGAGGTGCGCCCCATAATCGAGGCCTATGGCCTCACCACCCTGCCCACCTGGATTGCCGGCGACAGCGCCGAGGCCGTTGCCGTTGCCGATCGTATCGGTTATCCGGTGGCGCTGAAGCTGCGTTCGCCGGACATCCCCCATAAGTCCGTGGTCCAGGGCGTGATGCTGTCGCTGCGCAATGCGCGCGAAGTGGCGCAGGCGGCCAACGCCATGACGGAACGCGTGGCGCAGGCCTTTCCCCAGGCGCGCATCGAGGGCATGTTGGTTCAAAGCATGGCCAGCCGGGCCGGCACCCAGGAACTGCGCATCGTGGTCGAACAGGATCCGGTGTTCGGCCCGCTGATCCTGCTGGGTGAAAGCGAACATGAATGGCGGCAGGCCGACCAGATGGCGGTAGCCCTGCCGCCGCTTAATATGACGCTGGCGCAGAATATGGTGCGCCAGGGGCTGAAAAAAGGCGCCATCCGCACCCACCGCCCCCTGTATTCACTGGATATCATCGCCTTAAGCCGCCTGCTGGTGCAGGTCTCCAACCTGTTGCTGGATTGCCCGGAAATCGTCCACCTGGATATTCATCCGCTGCTGGCATGCGGCGGCGAAATGACGGTACTGGATGTCAGCCTTACGCTTGCCGAATGCCAGGGCGATCCAGAGGCGCGGCTGGCGATCCGTCCCTATCCGCAGGCGCTGGAATCCGTGGTAACGCTGAAAAACGGCGAACAATGCCTGTTCAGGCCCATCCTGCCGGAGGACGAGCCGCTGCTGAAACAGTTTATCTCCGAGGTCACGCCGGAGGATCTTTATTATCGTTACTTCAGTGAGATCACGGAATTTACCCATGAAGATTTGGCTTATATGACCCAAATCGACTACGATCGAGAAATGGCGTTTGTGGCGGTGAAACAAAACGGCGCGGATAATACCATTATCGGCGTCACACGCGCCTATTCCGACCCGGACAATATCGAGGCCGAGTTTTCGGTGCTGGTCAGGTCCGATTTGAAAAAAATAGGCTTAGGCCGCCTGCTGCTGGAAAAAACGATCGCCTACGCCCGCGATCACGGGCTCAGGCGCTTGAACGCCATTACCATGCCCAGCAATCACGGCATGATCTCCCTGGCGAAAAAACTGGGGTTTAGCGTCGAGCTGCAGTTGGAAGACGGTATTGTCGCGCTATCGTTGTCGCTTGCGGACGCGCCCCGGCAACCACCGGCGGACTAACCTCACGCGCGCATCAACCTGCGGCGAAACATGGCCACAACGGCGAAAAGTAATGTTATTATGGCCGATTCCGCACATTTGTGTTTTTGCATATGGTCATTCCACCATACGATGACAAGAGAAGAAGCGCACTGTGATGTTGTCAAACTTTAGACGTACCAAACACCAACAACACCTTGCACAACTGCCCAAAATTCCACAGACGGTTGCTGACGTACAAACGCTGTACAGTCCTGAAGAGTTCCGTATCGCCCTGCTTAACGCCATTGCAGGCGCCAGGAAGCGTATTTATCTGGTGGCGCTGTATCTAGAGCAGGATGAGGGTGGCCAGGCCGTGCTCTCGGCTCTGTATCGCGCCAGCGAGCTGCGGCCGGAGCTTGATATCTGTGTGCTGGTGGACTGGCATCGCGCGCAGCGCGGGCGTATCGGCGCGGCGGCGGTAAACACCAATGCCGACTGGTATTGTCGCATGGCGCAAGACCATCCCGGCGCGGCGGTGCCGGTGTACGGCGTACCGGTCAATACCCGCGAGGCCTTGGGCGTGCTGCATCTGAAAGGCTTTATTATTGATGACACCGTCATCTACAGCGGCGCCAGCCTGAACGACGTCTACCTGCACCAGTTGGATAAATACCGCTACGATCGTTATCAACTGATATACAACCCCCCGCTGGCCGAATGCATGCTGGATTATATCAAACGGCACCTGCTGACGGCATCCGCGGTGAATCGGCTGGATAATCCCGATCGGCCCAAAAGCATCGAAATCAAAAACGATACGCGCATGTTTCGCCAATCGCTACGCGATGCTGATTATGCCTGCAGCGGCTCGGCCGGCGACGATACGTTGACCATCACCCCCCTGGTGGGATTAGGCAAGCAAAGCCCGCTTAATAAAACCATCCATCACCTGATGTCGTGTGCCGGCAGCAAACTGACCTTATGTACCCCCTATTTTAATATGCCGGCGCTGCTGGTGCGTAATATCATCTCCCTGCTGCGCCAGAACAGGCAGGTTGAGATTATTGTCGGCGATAAAACGGCCAATGATTTTTATATTCCCGAGGATCAGCCGTTTAAGATTATCGGCGCTTTGCCCTATCTTTATGAAATCAACCTGCGCCGTTTTCTCGGACGGTTGCAGCGTTATGTGGACAATGGGCAACTGGTGGTCAGGTTATGGAAAGACAGCGATAATACCTATCACCTGAAGGGTATGTGGGTAGACGACGAGTGGCAGTTATTGACCGGTAATAACCTCAACCCCCGCGCCTGGCGCCTGGACCTGGAAAATGCGCTGTTAATCCACGATCCCAAGGGTGAGCTGCGTGTGCAGCGCGAGCACGAACTGGGGCTTATCCGTGCCCACACCCAGGTGGTAACGCATTACACCGAGCTACAGGGTATCGGCGATTATCCGGTAAAAGTGCGCAAGCTTATTCGCCGCTTACGGCGAATCCGCATCGATCGCCTTATTAGCCGCATTCTATAGACCAGCCCTTTCGGCATACTTATATTTACCCGCATGATGGTGATTTGTTACCGGCGGCATGCTTAACCTGGCCCGCCGGATCAAGACCGGCGCCATCTGTACAGGGGTTGCCGCCGTATTCGCCGGCCGACGGTTTTAATCCTTTGGAATGCGGCATGCCAAAAAGCTCCGGACAGCTATTGCACACCTTGAGCCACCCTGCCCGGCGCGTGAGCCTTGTTCTGCCGCTGATATTTTGCAGCGCCTGCGCCCATATGGCGCAGGACAGCTGGACCGGGCGCGATAAAACA